>NZ_SJUQ01000023.1:0-51620 GCF_004337045.1 Exiguobacterium sp. SH5S4 | reverse complement strand
TGGCGCGAAACAAAACGTCAGACCTGAAAGGCATGACGTTACAGAGCGTGATGGCGATCATCGCGGTAAACCTGAAGCGGATCATCACCCTCTCAAAAGAAAAAACAGGATAAGGGCAAGGAAAAAGAGCGATTGTCCCGACTTGAGTCGGTCCAATCGCCCTTTTTTCTGTTCACGCTCGGATAGAGCGGAGGTTTTTCAGTGCCCTCCCATAAAGGGCGAAGAGTTTAGACCAAACTTTTCGAAGATTAACGCTTCGAGAACTGTGGTGCGCGACGTGCTGCTTTAAGACCGTATTTTTTACGCTCTTTCATACGTGCGTCACGAGTCAAGAAGCCTTTTTCTTTGAGGCTTGGACGGAATTCTGGGTCCGCTTGAAGAAGCGCACGTGATACGCCGTGGCGAATCGCTCCAGCTTGTCCAGTGAATCCACCACCGTTAACGTTAACGATGATATCGTATTTACCTTCTGTTTCAGTCAATACGAGTGGTGATTTTGCCATCATGATCAAAGTCTCATGACCGAAGTATTCTGAAATATCACGGCCATTTACAACAACTTTGCCGTCACCTGCAACGAGGTGAACACGAGCCACCGAGTGCTTGCGGCGGCCAGTTCCGTAGTAACGTACATCTGCCATCGTTTAGTTCCTCCTTGTGTCCCGATTAACCGCGAAGTTCGTAAACTTCTGGTTTTTGTGCTTCGTGGTTGTGCTCAGCTCCAGCGTAAACGTGGAGTTTAGTGAATTGTTGACGACCGAGTGATCCTTTTGGAAGCATCCCTTTGATCGCGAGTTCAAGCATACGCTCTGGGCGTTTTGCAAGAAGCTCTTTTGCAGTTTGTGATTTCAAGCCGCCTGGATGACCTGAATGACGGTAGTACATCTTGTCGTTCAGTTTGTTACCAGTCAATTTGACTTTCTCAGCGTTGATGATGATGACGTGGTCTCCGCAATCAACGTGTGGTGTGAAAGTTGGCTTGTGCTTACCGCGAAGAAGTGATGCTACTTCACTAGTCATACGACCGAGTGTTTTGCCTTCTGCATCGATAAGGTGCCATTTGCGTTCTACTTCAGATGCTTTAGCCATGAATGTCGTGCGCATGTGGAATACCTCCTAAAATGTCTGTTCATTTGATTTTTTTAATGCTTGTTTGATGCTTTATCATAATCCTAGTTTACGGGGCTAAGATTGTGGTTCATCTCTCAATGTGAAAATGAAATGCCAATGAATATGATACGTTTTTACAAGGGGAATGTCAATCTACTTTTTTATAATTCACATTCCATAAATATAGACCGTGCGGTGGAGCCGTAATCCCAGCACTGCGGCGGTCTTTCGCCGCGAGCATTCGACTCACATCGGCCGGTTCATACTTCCCTCTGCCAACCTCCATTAACGTACCGACCATAATCCGGACTTGGTTATACAGAAAGCCGGATCCGACGAAGCGAAAGTACATTTCGTCTCCCGCCTCAACAAGTTCCGCTTCATAAATCGTGCGGACACGGTCCACCACTTCTGACTTCGTCACCGAAAACGAAGTGAAATCATGTGTTCCGACGAGTGACCGGAGCGCTTGACGCATCCGTTCCCGGTCAAGCGCATACGTCACCGTCACGACATGGTGGCGGCGGAACGGATCGACGTCAGTGCGAATGAAGTAACGATACTCTTTCCGTTTCGCACCATAGCGGGCATGGAAAGAAACATCTACTTCTTCGGCCGAACAAACAAGGATATCATCTGGCAACATCGCGTTCAACGCTTTGACGAAGCGATCTGCCGGCATTGATAAATGCGTATCGAAGTGGATGACCTGACCTTTAGCGTGAACACGGGCGTCTGTCCGCCCAGAAGCGACGACTTTCACCGCCTGACCATGCATCCTCGCAAGAACCGTCTCGACTTCGGCCTGAACCGTATTGCCGTTCGGCTGGACTTGATAGCCCGCATAATTCGTCCCATCATAAGCAATCGTCAATTTAACCCGTCTCATCCTATCCCTCGCAATCCAATCAATATGAGTGTCAAGCAGACGAAAACGATCAACAATCCTGTGTCGCGCCGTTCCCACGTCATCTCACGCCACCTCGTCCGCCCTTCACCCCCACGGTACCCGCGGGCTTCCATCGCCGTGGCAAGGTCCTCAGCCCGCTTAAACGCGGACACGAACAATGGGATCATGAGCGGGACGACCGCTTTTAGCCGATCTTTAATCGGACCACTCTTTAAATCGACGCCTCGCGCCTGTTGCGCCTTCATGATGCGATCCGTCTCGTCGGCTAGCGTCGGCAAGAAACGAAGCGAGATGGACAGCATCAGGGCGATCTCGTGTGCCGGCACTCGTATGCGTTCGAGTGGACGAAGACCGGCTTCAATCGAATCGGTCAGTTCCATCGGCGTCGTCGTCAAGGTGACGAGCGTCGTCAACATGACGAGATAGAAGAAACGGAGCGAGACGATCAAGCCCATCCTCACCCCTTCCGAGTAAATCGAGAACGGACCGAGTGAAACGAGCAACGTCCCTTCCCGATTGAAGAACAGTTGCAACAGGAGTGTGAACACGATCAAAAATAAAATCATTTTCAACCCGTTCCATAAATAGCGCCATGACAACTGAGACAATTTGACCGCGAATAACGTGAACGCGAGTAAAAACACGTTCGTCCACAAATTGTCGGCCAAGAAGACGACTGGAATAAACCCAAGGATGAACAACGTTTTGGCCCGAGCGTCAAGTGTGTGCAGCCATGAATGACCGGGAATGTATTGCCCGATGATCATATGGCTCCCCCCTTTCTCAACTCGGCCGCAATCCAGTCCGCTAGTTCGACTTCCGTCCGAAGGGATGGAGGCTCGACTCCGAACGTCGGTGCGAGTTCAAGCGCGAGCCGAAGCACGTTCGGGACGTCGAGTTGCAACGAGCGAACGAGCGACTCGTCCTTGAACAGTTCGAACGGGTCACCGTCGAAAGCGACTTGTCCTTGTTCCATGACGACGACACGTTCCGCATACGTCAACACGTCATCCATGTCATGCGAGACGAGGATGAGCGTCAAGTCGAGTTCTTCTTTTAAACGTTTAAATAGCGCCAGCATGTCTTGACGGCCGAGCGGGTCGAGTCCTGCCGTCGGTTCATCGACGACTAAGACGTCCGGACGGCTCGCGAGCACGCCCGCAATCGCGACACGTCGCATCTGTCCGCCCGACAAATCGAACGGGGAACGGTCCCATAACGTTTCATCGAGACCGACAAGGCGCAGGGCCGCATGAGCCCGTTCTTTCGACTCGGCCTCCGTCGCACCGAAGTTGCGGGGACCAAACATCACGTCGCGTTCGACCGTCTCTTCAAACAGTTGATGCTCGGGATACTGAAAGACGAGCCCAACGCGGCGCCGAAGCGGAAGCAAACTTTGCTTTTTATCGCGACGCTTCGTAATCGCACGTACTGTAATGTCATCCACGACGACACGACCTTTTGTCGGTCGCAGTAAGCCGTTCATGTGCTGAACGAGTGTCGATTTCCCAGAGCCGGTATGGCCAAGAAACGCAACAAGCGCCCCCGACGGAATAAATACATTCACATCGCGCAGCGCGGTTCGTTCAAACGGAGTATTCAATTGATATTGGTAAGTCACTTCTTCAATGCTAATCGGCATAGATGGTTCACCAACTCCGAATGTTGTAGCATCAGACGATCGAGTGGTATGCCCCGTTCCTTCAGTTCGAGTTGCATCCGTACGATAAACGGCACATCCAATTGGATGGCACGTAACGCTTCCGGATTTCTAAACACGTCTTCTGGTGTACCGGTCATTGCAATTTTCCCTTTAGACAGGGCAATGATACGGTCGGCAAACAACACTTCGTCGAGCTCGTGTGTAATGGCGACAACGGTCATCCCTTCTGAGACGAGCTGTTGTACCGTTTGTAACACCTCTTTACGCCCAATCGGGTCGAGCATCGAGGTAGCTTCATCGAGCACGAGGACATGCGGGCGCATTGCGAGAGCCGAAGCAATCGCAACACGCTGCTTTTGTCCACCGGATAACTGATGCGGTTCACGGTCCGCTAGTTCCGATAATCCAACGCGCGCTAGACTGTCATCAATTCGACGAACCATTTCTTGACGTGGAAGTCCCATGTTTTCGAGAGAGAACGCCACATCATCGCGCACGGTCGCCCCGACAAACTGATTGTCGGGATTTTGGAAGACGACACCGATCCGTTTACGAACGTCCCACACGTCTGTGGCGTCCGTCGGATCGAGCGTCTCAACCCGGACCTCTCCTTCCTGAGGAAGCAAAAGCCCGTTCCACAACTTCGTCAAAGTCGACTTGCCGGAACCATTATGGCCAACGATGGCGAGCCATTCCCCTTTGTATACATCGAGTGACAACCCGTCTAAGGCTGGCTCGGTTTGTCCCGGGTAACGAAACACGACATCGCGTACCATAATTTGAGATTCCATCTGTCGACTCCTTTCCGATGTGGAAACAGGGCAATACGTGACCGCATGCCCTGTTGACTGCCTAATGAATTAGACGAGTTCGATGATTACGACTTCCGCACCGTCACCGCGGCGTGGGCCGACTTTCATGATGCGTGTGTATCCACCTTGACGTTCAGCGTAGCGTGGTGCCACGTCTTCGAACAATTTTTGGATTGCGTTTTTCTCTCCAGCGCTCTCTTTGCGAACGAATGAAGCTACTTGACGACGGGCATGAAGATCGCCACGTTTTCCAAGAGTGATTAATTTTTCAACGACTGGGCGAAGTTCTTTCGCTTTTTGTTCAGTTGTTTGAATGCGCTCGTTGATAATAAGGTCAGTTGCAAGATCACGCAAAAGAGCCTTGCGTTGCGAGCTTGTACGGCCAAGTTTCGAATAAGCCATTACATTTCCCTCCTTCGGTTGAACTTAGTCTTCTTTACGCAAGCCCAAACCGAGCTCGTCCAACTTGAGTTGAACTTCTTCGAGTGATTTACGTCCGAGGTTACGGACTTTCATCATCTCTTCCTCTGATTTGTTTGCGAGTTCTTGAACAGTGTTGATGCCGGCGCGCTTCAAGCAGTTGTACGAACGAACTGAGAGATCGAGTTCTTCGATCGTCATTTCAAGTACTTTTTCTTTTTGGTCTTCTTCTTTCTCGACCATAATTTCTGCGTTGAGAGCTTCGTCAGTCAAACCAACAAAGATATTCAAGTGTTCTGTCAAAATTTTCGCTCCAAGCGATACTGCTTCTTCCGGACGGATTGAACCATCTGTCCACACGTCTAATAGAAGCTTATCGAAGCTAGCATCTTGACCGACACGTGTTTTGTCTACTTCGTAGTTCACGCGTTGAATCGGTGTATAGATCGAATCGATTGGAATGACACCAATCGGCATATCATCACGTTTGTTATCTTCTGCCTGGACGTAACCACGACCACGGCGAGCAGTCAAACGCATGCGAAGCGTCGCATTGTCAGCGAGAGTCGCGATGTGGAGCTCAGGATTCAAGATTTCAACGTCGCTATCATGGGTAATGTCTGCCGCAGTGACAGCACCGGCACTTGAAACGTTAATCTCAAGCGTTTTCTCTTCTTCCGAGTACACTTTGAGCGCTAACTTCTTGAGGTTTAAAACAATTTGGGTGACGTCTTCGACGACTCCGTCAATCGTTGAGAACTCGTGAAGCACGCCATCGATTTGAACCGCCGTAATCGCTGCACCAGGAAGCGATGACAATAAAATTCGACGCAGTGAGTTGCCGAGAGTAGTGCCATATCCACGTTCAAGCGGTTCCACCACGAATTTACCAAACGTAGCATCCTCGCTGATTTCGACCGTTTCGATCTTTGGTTTTTCAATCTCGATCATCTGAACCCCTCCTTGAGTGTATCCTGCCACGCAGCTTGCGCTGCATTGTATATGTTGTTCGTGCTAGGTAAGCCCATCACACGCACAAACGATTATACGCGGCGACGTTTTGGAGGGCGGCAACCGTTGTGCGGAACAGGTGTTACGTCACGGATTGCAGTTACTTCAAGACCAGTAGCTTGGAGGGCACGGATTGCCGCTTCACGTCCAGCACCAGGACCTTTAACGTTAACTTCTACTGTACGCATACCGTTGTCCATTGCAACTTTCGCTGCAGTTTCAGCAGCCAATTGTGCTGCGAACGGTGTCGATTTACGTGATCCTCTAAATCCAAGGTTACCAGAAGTAGCCCATGAGATCGCGTTACCTTGCGTGTCAGTGATTGTGATGATTGTGTTGTTAAATGTAGAACGGATGTGTACCACACCGACTTCAATATGCTTTTTGACTTTACGTTTTGAACGTACATTTTGCTTACGTTTCGCCATTGTTCAATTCCCTCCTTTACTTCTTCTTGTTCGCTACTGTACGGCGTGGGCCTTTACGAGTACGCGAGTTGTTCTTCGTGTTTTGTCCGCGAACAGGGAGACTACGGCGATGACGGACACCGCGATAGGCGCCGATCTCGATCAAACGCTTAATGTTGAGTGAAACTTCACGACGAAGGTCACCTTCAACTTTAATTCCGTCAATTGCTTCACGGATGCGGTTGATTTCGTCTTCTGTAAGATCACGTGTGCGTGAATCTTCAGATACGTTTGCAGTCTTCAAGATTTCTTGTGCTTTTGTTTTACCAATACCAAAGATGTATGTGAGCGAAATAACGATACGTTTTTCGCGCGGAATATCTACACCAGCAATACGTGCCATGTGTGCACCTCCTCTTAGATTAACCTTGTTTTTGTTTGTGTTTCGGGTTTTCGCAAATTACCATTACTTTTCCTTTACGGCGAATAACTTTACATTTTTCGCAGATCGGTTTTACCGACGGTCTTACTTTCATGATTATACCCTCCTCCTGGAAAAATCGGAGTTACTTATAACGGTACGTGATTCGCCCGCGAGTCAAGTCGTACGGAGACAACTCGACAGTTACGCGGTCGCCTGGAAGGATTCGAATGTAGTGCATCCGAATTTTCCCTGAGACGTGCGCGAGCACCGTGTGGCCGTTTTCTAACTCCACTTTAAACATTGCGTTTGGAAGTGGTTCGATAACAGTGCCTTCCACTTCAATGACATCTTGTTTCGCCATCATTTATTCCCCTTTCTATATGAAGATATTTAGGAGCACAGACGATCTATTGTACAGTACTGTGAGAGAAGGATCCATAACGGATCAGCACGCAACAATAGAGCCTCATTCACCGGAATCGAGTTTCGTTAAAACCTCGTATCCATCGTCTGTGATGGCGATGGTGTGCTCAAAGTGGGCGCACATGCTACCGTCCACTGTCACAACTGTCCAGTTGTCAGCCAGCGTTCGAACATAGCGTTGACCAGCGTTGACCATTGGTTCAATGGCTAACGTCATCCCAGTCTTTAGGCGCGGCCCTTTCCCCGGTGGACCATAGTGCGGAATTTGCGGTTCTTCATGCAAATTTTGACCGACACCATGACCGACATATTCACGGACGACAGAAAACTCATGCGATTCAACATACGCTTGAATCGCATGCGAGATGTCTGTCAATCGCAGTCCAGCCTTGGCGTGCTCCAATCCTTTATACAGACTTTCTTCGGTTACGTCAAGCAACCGCTGTGTCTCTTCTGAGATTGTTCCCACTGGATAAGTCCAAGCGGAATCTCCATGGTATCCGTTATAGTGGGCACCGATGTCGATCGAGATGATATCTCCATCGTTCAACACCCGTTCTCCGGGAATTCCATGAACAAGTTCTTCGTTCACTGAAGCGCAAACACTACCGGTAAAACCGTTGTAGCCTTTGAACGACGGTGTCGCACCTTGGCTGCGAATGTAATCTTCCGCAATCCGGTCGAGCTCTAGCGTCGTAATACCTGGTTTGATGTGCTCTTTGAGCACCTGGTGCGTTCGAGCAACAATTTGCCCAGCCTCACGCATAATCGCAATTTCTCGAGGCGTCTTCGTGATGATCATTCAGTATCACCGAGTAACGCTTTAACATCGGCATAAACGACATCGATTGGACGATCTCCATCCAATGTACGAAGATACCCTTTTTCTGCATAAAAGTCAATAAGTGGTTTCGATTGCTCGATGTTGACGTCAAGGCGACGGCGAACCGTTTCCTCTTTATCGTCTTCACGTTGCATGAGTGCCGACCCATCCACATCACAGATGCCTTCCACTTTTGGTGGATTGAAGATCACATGATATGTCGCTCCACACGTCGGGCAGATCCAACGACCTGTCAAACGCGGAACGAGAATTTCCGCAGCCACATCAATGTTGACGACGTGGTCGATCTGTTTCCCCAAATCTTTAAGCAAACTTTCGAGTGCCTCTGCTTGAGCAACAGTACGCGGGAATCCATCGAGTAAAAAGCCATTTTTCGTATCATCTTGACTCAAGCGTTCACGTACGATTCCGATTGTTACCTCATCCGGTACGAGTTCACCTTTATCCATGAACGATTTAGCTTCTTTCCCAAGTGGCGTTCCGCCTTTGATTGCCGCACGAAACATGTCGCCTGTCGAAATGTGTGGGATTTGGTACTCTTCAACGATTTTAGCCGCTTGAGTCCCTTTCCCTGCACCCGGTAAGCCCATGAGTACTAGATTCATCTCAGTTAGCCTCCAGTTTTGATTTTCACGAACGGTTCGTAAACACGACAGGAAGGAAGGGAGAGCCCTTCCTTCCGCTTTAACGGATAAAGCCTTTGTAGTGTCGTTTTACGAGTTGACTTTCGATTTGTTTCATCGTTTCGAGGGCTACCCCGATTACGATCAACAAGCTCGTCCCTCCGATTTGCACCGAAGTTGGGAGACCGGCAAGCTTAATGAAGATTGTCGGCATGATCGCTACGAGCGATAGGAAAATCGCTCCGAAGAAAGTCAATCGATAGAGCAACTTCGTGATGTACTGTTCTGTTTGCGCCCCAGGACGAATCCCAGGAATATAGCCACCTTGCTTCTGCAGATTTTCTGCCATTTGCTCTGGGTTGACCTGAATAAATGTATAGAAGTAAGCGAACGCGATGATGAGCGCTACGTAGATTGACATTCCGATTGGAGATGTCGTATCGAAGTAAGTCTGCAACTTCTGCGTCGTTTCCGGAGAAGCAATGAAGCTTGCAACAGTTGGCGGTGTCACCATGAAGGAAATCGCGAAGATGACCGGGATGACACCAGCAGCGTTTAGCTTGATTGGCAAGTGCGTCGACTGACCGCCCACAGGGGTACGGTTCGCCGTGCGCTTCGCGTATTGAATCGGAATCTTACGTGCCGCTTGTTGAACATAAATGATTCCAACCGTCACAGCAAGAATAACGAGCAATAGCACAGCCAAGTAAACGATGTTAATGAATAACGCGTCTCCAGCATTTTGGAGCTTCGTCTCGTAAATCTGCGTGAAGATTCTTGGGAACCCAGCGATGATACCCGCGAAGATGATGACGGAAATACCATTCCCGACACCTTTCTCCGTTGTCATCTCACCGAGGAACATCAAGAACGCCGTACCTGCAGTAAGTACAATCGCGATCACGAAGTAGGTTGCCGTTCCCCACGTCTCATTGACGAGACCTGGGTAGAGGCGGTTAAATCCGAACGACAGTGATGTCGCTTGGACAAACCCTAACATGATCGTCCCATAGCGCGTGACCGTCGCTAGCTTCTTACGCCCGGACTCGCCTTGTTTTGCCCATTCGGCAAACTTCGGAACGACGTCCATTTGTAAAAGTTGTACAACGATCGATGCCGTGATGTACGGCATGATCCCCATAGCGAACAGGGAGAAGTTCTGTAAAGCATTTCCTCCAAACAAGTTCAAGAAGTCGAGTAGACCTCCTGAGTCAAAACGCAACACATCCGTATTCACCATCGGCACCGGGATATGGGCCCCGATGCGGAAAATGATGATGATTGCGAGTGTGAAGAGAATACGCTGTCGAATATCTTTCACGCGCCACATATTGGAGATCGTCTGAAACATCAGATCACCTCAACTGAACCGCCAGCTGCTTCGATCGCTTCTTTCGCTGCACCCGAGAATTTGTTGGCTTTAACAGTTAATTTTGTTTCAAGCTTGCCGTTAGCAAGTACTTTGATTCCGTCTTTAGCAGAGCTGACGACACCAGTCTCGATTAAGAGTTCTGGAGTGACTTCAGTACCTGCTTCGAAACGGTTAAGCGTGTCTAGGGAAACAACTGCATACTCTTTACGAGTAGGGTTGTTGAAACCGCGTTTTGGAAGACGACGGTAAAGTGGGTTTTGTCCACCTTCGAACCCTGGACGAACGCCACCGCCTGAACGAGCTTTTTGACCTTTATGTCCACGGCCAGAAGTTTTACCGTTACCAGTCGCCATACCGCGACCGACACGGTTGCGTTCGTGACGCGAACCTGGAGTTGGCTTCAATTCATGGAGTTTCATAGTGGCACCTCCTTATTATTAAAATCGATATTATTCGTTAATTTCTTCTACAGTCACAAGGTGCGACACTTTTTTGATCATACCACGCATCGCGACGTTGTCAGGGACAACGACGGTTTGATGCATTTTGCGAAGACCAAGTGTACGTACTGTTACACGCTGATCCTCGGGACGACCGATTGTGCTGCGTGTGAGGGTGATTGCGAGTTTCGCCATGTCTAGTTCCCTCCCTTATTTAAGAAGTTCTTCTACGCTTTTACCGCGTAGTTTAGCAACTTCCTCTGCTTTTTTAAGCTCTGTCAAGCCTTTGACCGTCGCACGGACGATGTTGATCGGTGTGTTTGATCCAAGCGATTTCGAAAGGATGTCACCTACACCTGCAAGTTCGAGCACTGCACGAACTGGACCACCGGCGATAACCCCAGTACCTTCAGAAGCAGGTTTCATGAATACACGACCTGCTCCGTATACTCCTGTGATTTCGTGTGGAATTGTTGTACCAACCATTGGTACTTGAACCATGTTTTTCTTAGCGGCTTCAATAGCCTTGCGGATCGCTTCTGGCACCTCTTGTGCCTTACCTGTACCGAAACCGACGTGACCATTTTTGTCACCTACGACTACGAGAGCGGCGAAACGGAAGCGACGGCCACCTTTCACAACTTTCGCGACGCGGTTTACGGTAACAACGCGTTCTTCAAGTTGTTCCATGTTAACGTCTAACTGGCGCATCGAGTGTCCCCTCCTTTTTGTTAGAATTTAAGACCCGCTTCACGAGCTGCTTCTGCAACAGCTTTGACGCGGCCATGATAGAGGTATCCACCACGGTCGAACACAACAGTGTCGATACCTTTCTCGAGTGCACGTTCAGCTGCAAGTTTACCAACAGCTTTCGCTGCTTCAACGTTGCCGCCGTTTGTAAGATCGAGTGCTTTATCTTTCGAAGATGCTGACACAAGCGTTGTTTGTGACGCGTCATCGATAAGTTGTACGTAGATGTTCTTGCTCGAACGGAATACGTTCAAACGTGGACGAGCTGCCGTCCCGGTGATCGTACGACGTACACGAGCATGACGTTTCTTACGAACTGCATTTTTATCTGCTTTTGTGATCATTTATGCCACTCCTTTCCGTTCATTTCGTGACGAATTACTTACCAGTCTTACCTTCTTTACGGCGAATACGTTCATCAGAGTAACGAACACCTTTACCTTTGTAAGGTTCTGGAGCACGGTACGAGCGGATTTGAGCTGCAACGTGACCGACGCGCTCTTTGCTAATCCCTTTTACGATGATTTGCGTGTTTGAAGGAACTTCGATCTCGATACCTTCTTCAGCAACGTACTCGATTGGATGCGAGTAACCGAGGCTGAGGACGAGTTTGTTACCTTGCTTAGCAGCACGGTAACCAACCCCTGAGATCTCAAGTGTTTTCTGGAACCCGTTAGACACACCTTCCACCATGTTGGCAATGAGGGCACGTGTCGTACCGTGGATCGTACGGTTCTCTTTCGAGTCATCCGGACGAACAACAGTTAGTTCGTTTTCTTCAATTTTGACTTCCAAGGCTGGGTTAGCTGAAAGCGAAAGTTCACCTTTAGCACCTTTTACTGTGACAATGTTGCCTTCTGCAACCGTTACAGTAACGCCAGCTGGAATCGTAACTGGTTTTTTACCAATACGTGACATTGATTACACCTCCGTTCTTGTTAGAAAAGTGACTTACCAGATGTAGGCGAGCACTTCGCCGCCGACTTGTTGTTGGCGAGCTTCTTTATCAGTCATAAGACCTTTTGATGTCGAAAGAACTGCGATACCGAGTCCTCCGAGTACTTTTGGTACTTCATCTGCTTTTGCATATACACGAAGACCTGGTTTCGAAATACGTTTGAGACCAGTGATAACACGTTCGTTGCTTGCTCCATATTTAAGGAAAAGACGAAGTGTACCTTGTTTAGCGTCCTCGATATATTCAACATCGCGAATGAAACCTTCACGCTTGAGGATCTCTGCAACCTCACGTTTGATATTAGAAGCTGGAAGCTCCAATTTTTCATGGCGAACCATGTTAGCGTTACGGATACGTGTAAGCATATCTGCAATAGGGTCTGTCATTACCATGCGATGTACCTCCTTTCACACTGTTAGTGGATT
This sequence comes from Exiguobacterium sp. SH5S4, assembly GCF_004337045.1. Lineage (NCBI taxonomy): Bacteria > Bacillati > Bacillota > Bacilli > Caryophanales > Exiguobacterium > Exiguobacterium sp. SH5S4. Next base: position 39,028 of record NZ_SJUQ01000023.1, on the reverse strand, counting down.
ACCAACTTGCTTTTTTAACACCAGGGATTTGACCTTTGTATGCAAGATCACGGAACTTGATACGGCTGATCCCGAATTTACCCATGTAACCATGTGGACGACCTGTGATACGGCAACGGTTATGAAGACGTACAGGTGACGAGTTACGTGGCAATTTGCTGAGTCCGATGTAGTCGCCTTCAGCTTTTAATTGCGCGCGTCTCTCAGCGTACTGGGCAACGAGTTTCTCGCGTTTTTGCTCGCGATTCACCATTGACTTTTTAGCCATGTTGTCGACCTCCCTTTATTATTTTTGGAATGGCATTCCGAGAAGTGTGAGCAATTCACGTGCTTCTTCGTCTGTGTTCGCTGTTGTAACAACAACGATATCCATACCGCGTACTTTAGTTACTTTATCGTAATCGATTTCAGGGAAAATAAGTTGCTCTTTCACACCAAGCGTGTAGTTACCGCGTCCGTCGAATGCTTTCTTCGATACACCGCGGAAGTCACGTACACGTGGAAGTGAAACAGTTACTAATTTGTCGAGGAAATCGTACATGCGCTCGCCACGAAGTGTTACTTTCGCACCGATCGGCATGCCCTCACGAAGTTTGAAACCAGCGATTGATTTCTTAGCCTTCGTTACGAGTGGTTTTTGACCTGAAAGAATTGATAATTCTTCCACTGCCATGTCAAGAGCTTTCGAGTTCGAAACAGCGTCACCTACACCCATGTTGATGACGATCTTGTCGACTTGTGGCACTTGCATAACCGAGTCATAGTTGAATTTATCCATCATCGCTTTCACGATGTCGCTTTTATACTTCTCTTGCAAACGGTTCATAGTCGAATGGACCTCCTTTCGTCACGTTGTTCTTATTTATCGAGTACTTCGCCCGATTTCGCGACACGAACTTTTTTACCATCGACTACTTGGAAACCAACGCGAGTTGGTTTGCCCGTTTTAGGGTCGATTGGCATGACGTTCGAGACGTGAATTGGTGCTTCGATTTCAAGGATACCGCCTTGTGGATTCGCTTGTGATGGTTTAGCGTGTTTTTTCATCACGTTAACCCCTTCGACGACTACGCGGTTCTTGCTTGGCATAGCTTTGAGGATAACCCCTTGCTTGCCTTTATCTTTACCAGACATTACCTGGACTGTATCGCCTTTTTTAACATGCATCGTTTTGCGCACCTCCTTATAGGATTGAAATTGGAAATTAAAGTACTTCCGGTGCCAACGAAACGATCTTCATGAATTCTTTTTCACGAAGTTCACGTGCAACTGGCCCGAAGATCCGAGTGCCGCGTGGGCTCTTGTCATCTTTGATGATGACTGCTGCGTTCTCATCGAAACGGATGTACGAACCATCTTTACGACGAGCGCCGCGTTTTGTACGAACGACAACTGCTCTGACAACGTCACCTTTTTTAACAACGCCACCTGGTGTTGCTTGTTTTACCGTCGCGACGATGATGTCACCGATGTTTGCAGTCTTACGACCTGAACCACCGAGGACTTTAATTGTCAACAGTTCACGCGCGCCAGAGTTGTCTGCTACTTTCAAGCGAGATTCTTGTTGAATCATGCGAGTGTACCTCCCTCCGGATGTTTATAGATCCGAACTGTTATTAGATGATTACTGATTCTTCTACTACTGTTACGAGACGGAAACGTTTGTCTTTAGAAAGCGGACGTGTTTCCGCGATGCGGACTACATCGCCTACTTTAGCGACATTGTTCTCATCGTGCGCTTTAAATTTCTTCGTGTAGTTTACACGTTTTCCATAAAGCTTATGACGTACTTTTGTTTCAACTGCAACGACGATCGTTTTGTCCATTTTGTCAGACACGACGCGTCCAGTGAGTACTTTACGCTTATTGCGTTCCATGAGTGTTACCTCCTCTTCAATAATCCGATTAGATTAGCCGTTGTTGATGCCGAGTTCGCGTTCACGAAGAATCGTTTTAGCACGCGCAATCGACTTGCGTACTTCACGGATACGAGCAGGATTCTCAAGCTGACCTGTAGCTAATTGGAAACGAAGGTTAAAGAGTTCTTCTTTCCACTCGCCTACTTTACCGTTGAGCTCTTCATTTGTTGATTGACGGAGATCAGTTGCTTTCATTCGTATCACCACCATTTTCTTCACGTTTCACGAACTTACATTTTACTGGAAGTTTGTGCGCTGCAAGGCGAAGTGCCTCACGTGCGACTTCCTCAGATACACCCGCGATTTCGAACATTACTTTACCAGGCTTAACTACAGCTACCCAGCCTTCTGGAGCACCTTTACCTGAACCCATTCGAACTTCGAGAGGCTTTTTAGTGTACGGTTTGTGTGGGAAGATCTTGATCCACACTTTACCGCCACGTTTCATATAACGTGTCATTGCGATACGTGCTGATTCGATTTGACGGTTTGTGATCCAGCTCGCTTCGAGCGATTGGAGACCGAATTCACCGAAATGTACTGTTGTGCCGCGTTTTGCATTTCCGCGCATTTTACCACGGTGTACACGACGATATTTCACGCGTTTAGGTAACAACATAGTGTGTTGCCTCCTTCCTGAAAGAGTGTTTATTATTTAGTGTTTTTTGTTGGAAGAACTTCTCCGTGGTAAAGCCATACTTTAATTCCGATTTTACCATACGTTGTGTCAGCTTCAGCTGTTCCGTAGTCGATGTCGGCACGGATTGTATGAAGCGGAACTGATCCTTCTGAGTACTTCTCTGAACGAGCGATATCAGCGCCACCAAGACGACCAGAAACTTCTGTTTTGATCCCTTTGATGCCAGTGCGCATCGAACGTTGAATTGACTGTTTCATTGCACGACGGAATGACACACGGCCTTCCAATTGACGAGCGATGTTCTCAGCAACAAGCTTAGCGACTGCATCCGCGTTTTTCACTTCAACAACGTTGATGTGAACACGTTTGCCTTCAGCAAGCTTTGTGATATTTTTACGGAGTGACTCGATTTCCGAACCACCTTTACCGATGACCATACCTGGTTTCGCAGTGTGAAGCGAAATGTTTACGCGGTTTGCAGCGCGTTCGATTTCAACTTTAGCCACACTAGCATCCTTCATTTTGTTTTCGATGTATTCACGAATAACGTAGTCTTCATGAAGGAGATCTGCGTAGTCTTTCTCAGCGTACCAACGCGAATCCCAGTCTTTGATAACACCAACGCGAAAACCGTGCGGATTTACCTTTTGACCCACTACATATCCCTCCTTATTTCTCAGTTACCACGATGTGAATGTGGCTTGTGCGTTTGTTAATACGACTTGCGCGACCCATCGCACGTGGGCGGAAGCGTTTGAGTGTTGGACCTTCGTTGACGAAAATTTCAGATACAACAAGGTTCTCAATGTTCATATCGTAGTTGTGCTCTGCGTTAGCAATCGCTGACTTCAATACTTTTTCAACGATTGGCGACGCTGCCTTGTTCGTGTGAGCAAGGACAGAGAGCGCTTCGCCGACTTGTTTCCCGCGAATTAAGTCTACAACGAGACGTGCTTTGCGAGGAGCAAGACGGACCATATTAGCTGATGCTTTAGCTTGCATGGATTTGACCTCCCCTCAGATTACCGTTTCGTTTTCTTGTCTGATCCGTGACCTTTATACGTGCGTGTTGGAGCGAATTCACCAAGTTTGTGACCGACCATGTCTTCTGTCACGAATACTGGTACGTGTTTACGACCATCGTGTACACCGAACGTGTGACCCATGAATTCTGGGAAGATTGTCGAGCGACGTGACCAAGTTTTGATGACTTGCTTCTCACCAGATTCGTTAAGTTTGTCAACTTTAGCGAGCAAATGGTGATCTGCGAATGGACCTTTTTTCAAGCTGCGACCCATGATAGAACCTCCCTTTGGAATGATTCGGGAACGGCTCTTTCGAACCGCCCAAGAATCATGTAATAATTATTTCTTACGACGACGAAGGATGTACATGTCGCTCGATTTGTTTTTCTTACGAGTTTTGTAACCAAGAGCTGGTTTACCCCAAGGAGTAAGTGGGCCCGAACGACCGATTGGCGCACGACCTTCACCACCACCGTGTGGGTGATCAACTGGGTTCATTACAGAACCACGTACTGTTGGGCGTTTGCCTAACCAACGTGAACGTCCTGCTTTACCGATGTTTACAAGTTCGTGTTCTTCGTTACCAACTGAACCGATTGTCGCGCGGCAAGTGCCGAGGAACAAGCGTGATTCACCTGATTGAAGACGAACGATGACGTACTTGCCGTCACGTCCTTGGATTTGTGCCGATGCACCAGCCGCACGAACAAGCTGACCGCCTTTACCAGGCTTAAGCTCGATGTTGTGGATAGTAGTACCGACAGGGATGTTTACGAGTGGAAGAGCGTTCCCCACTTTGATATCCGCTTCAGGACCAGACATGATTTCCATGCCTACTTTGATGCCCTTAGGAGCGAGGATGTAACGTTTCTCACCATCTGCATAGTTGATGAGGGCGATGTTAGCTGAACGGTTTGGATCGTATTCGATCGTAGCAACGCGTCCGATGATAGCATCTTTGTTACGTTTGAAATCGATGATACGGTATTTACGTTTGTGCCCGCCACCTTGGTGACGTACAGTCAAACGACCTTGGTTGTTACGACCGCCTTTTTTCGAAAGCTTTTCAGTTAACGATTTCTCAGGACGGTTCGTTGTGATCTCTGCAAAGTCGAGAGATGTCATGTTACGGCGACCGTTAGTGGTCGGCTTAAACTTTTTAATTGCCATCGAGGATTCCCTCCTTTTCTTCTAAGGTAGTAAATTAACCGAGGAAGTCGATTGTGTTGCCTTCAGCAAGAGTTACGATCGCTTTTTTACGACGCGATGTGTAACCAGAGTGACGACCGACACGTTTCGCTTTCGGTTTAATGTTCATTGTGTTTACCGAAGCAACTTTCACGTTGAAGATTGTTTCGATAGCGTGCTTCACTTGTGATTTAGTCGCTTTAACGTCGATCTCGAAAACGTATTTGTTAGCTTCCATGAGGCTAACTGAACGCTCAGTGATGATAGGACGTTTGATGATATCGTATGCTTGAGCCATTATGCAAGCACCTCCTCTACCTTCGCAACCGCATCTTTAGTGAAGATGACTTTGTCGTTAGCAACGAGGTCAAGAACGTTAACGCCTGCTGCCTCGATTACAGTCACTCCTGGGATGTTACGAGCTGCGAGAGCGATAGTCTCATTGTAGTCCGCTGTGACTACAAGAGCCTTACGTTCTACTGATAGGCCAAGAAGTACTGCGACCATATCTTTTGTTTTTGGTGCATCGAAAGCAAGGCCTTCGAGGACGATCATTTCGTTGTTTTGTACTTTCGACGACAAAGCCGAGAGAAGTGCAAGACGACGAACTTTTTTAGGAAGCTTGTAAGAGTATGAACGTGGAGTTGGACCGAAGACTGTTCCACCACCAACCCATTGTGGTGAGCGGATCGAACCTTGGCGCGCACGACCAGTTCCCTTTTGTTTCCATGGTTTACGGCCGCCACCGCGTACTTCCGAGCGACCTTTCGTATCGTGAGTACCTTGACGGCGTGATGCTTGTTGCATGACGATCGCGTCATAAAGTACTGATTCGTTTGGTTCGATACCGAAAATGGCTTCAGCCAATTCGATTTCGCCAACTTGTGAACCTGTTTGGTTTAGCAAAGCTACTTTAGGCATTCGTAATTCCTCCTTTCCGTGCAGTTAATTAGTTACCTTTGACAGCTGTCTTGATGATGACGTTCGATTTACGAGCGCCTGGGATTGCGCCTTTAACGAGTACAAGGCCGCGTTCCACGTCAACTTTGACAATTTCAAGGTTTTGAATCGTTTTACGCTCGCCACCCATTTGACCAGGAAGAAGCTTCCCTTTAAATACGCGGTTAGGAGCTACAGGACCCATTGAACCAGGGCGACGGTGGTAACGCGAACCGTGGGACATTGGTCCACGTGATTGTCCGTGACGCTTAATCGCACCTTGGAATCCTTTACCTTTTGAAGTACCTGTTACGTCCACTAATTCACCTGCAGCGAAAATGTCCGCCTTGATCTCTTGACCGATTTCGTATCCTTCTACTGAAGTACGAATTTCTTTCATGAAGCGCTTAGGTGTCGCGCTTGCTTTCGCAGCGTGACCTTTTGCCGGTTTGTTTTGACGCGATTCTTTGATGTCTCCAAAACCGAGTTGAACTGCTTCGTAACCGTCTGTTTCAAGTGTTTTAACTTGAAGCACGACGTTTCCTTCGACAGCAACTACTGTTACCGGTACGACTTCGCCTGCTTCGTTGAAGATTTGAGTCATACCAAGTTTTGTTCCTAAGATTCCTTTAGCCATGAGATACACCTCCTGTTTAATAATTATTGTCTCTTCTGGCTAGTATCTACTATATGAAGAATTAAAGTTTGATTTCGATGTCAACACCTGATGGTAATTCGAGACGCATAAGCGCATCAACCGTTTTTGGTGTTGGGTTAACGATGTCGATCAAGCGTTTGTGTGTACGCATTTCGAACTGTTCACGAGCATCTTTATACTTGTGGACCGCACGAAGGATCGTGTAGATCGATTTGTCAGTTGGAAGCGGGATTGGGCCCGAGACCTTCGCACCTGAACGTTTCGCAGTTTCAACGATTTTCTCAGCTGATTGATCGAGAACGCGATGGTCGTATGCTTTTAAGCGAATACGGATTTTTTCATTTGCCATGTAAGTTTCCCTCCTTTGTCGCCTACTTTTAAAAATAGACAGTTCTCAGCGGAAATTTCCACACCGGCCATGGCAAAGCTGCCTGGCGTGTCATAACCTCCCGCTTCATCGCAGCGTGCTTGTGTCAGCAGAGGCATCCGATCATTGCAAATCAACGATAGGACCCATTTTCTGCTGTAAAGTCTCTCACCACTCGCACAAACACTTAATCATTATATCGAATCTGCAAAACAAATGCAAGATTTGATTTTTTTCGATCGTGCCGGATGTCTGATGAGTTGTTCAACGTTCACTAATGTAACAAGATTCGAACCCTTTTGCAAGTTCTTTTCCTTCTTTTGTTGAACTATTTTTCAAAAGAAGGCCCATGCCAACTCTTCCTAGCGTTTCATATACTCTTTAAACTGCTCAGTCACGGCTTCGATGACCGATGCCGGGGCTCGTTTCAGACACGATTGCACAATCGAGTTGTTGAACGGGTGCGTCATAAAGTATTCGTGCAGCTTGTCGACTTTCTCTCCCCGCCCCATCACTGAATAGAGGACGACCCACTCTTCAAGATGCATCCAACTCCCGTCCGGTTCAATGTAAGGATGCGTATAAATCCCGTCCGTACAACGCATCCGAAAACTAGCCATCACGTCGATGTCCTGGCCTTCAAACGTATATTCGCCAAAGTACGTCGTCATATACTCGTCATGCGGATCAGACTCTTCTTTTTTTCCGGCACGGCTGAGCACACGGTCAATCGTCTCGAACTGGTCAGGCTCAACGAACAGATCCAAGTCATGCGCCGTCTCGACGATCCCGTGATGCTTGAGTAAACTTGACCCACCAAAGCGGCAGGCAACGCCGTTCAACCGACAAAGCGTCTCCACTTGCTTTTCCATCGTCGATTCTCCTTCCTACAATCCTATCTCCTATCTTATCATTTCGTTTCAAAAAACAAAAAAGCAGCCCGCAAATGCGGACTGCTTAAGACATCGATTACTCGACGATTTCTGTTACCGAACCAGCACCTACAGTACGGCCACCCTCACGGATTGAGAAACGTGTTCCGTCTTCGATCGCGATTGTAGAAATCAATTCGATCGTCAACTCGATGTTGTCTCCTGGCATTACCATTTCAGTACCTTCTGGAAGGTGAACGATACCTGTTACGTCAGTTGTACGGAAGTAGAACTGCGGACGGTAGTTCGCGAAGAATGGCGTGTGACGGCCACCCTCTTCTTTAGAAAGAACGTAGATTGAAGCTTTGAATTTAGAGTGCGGAGTGATTGTACCTGGTTTAGCAAGTACTTGTCCACGCTCGATGTCTTCACGTGATACACCACGGAGAAGAGCACCGATGTTGTCGCCAGCTTCAGCATAGTCAAGAAGCTTACGGAACATCTCTACACCAGTACATACAGTTTTCTTAGTTTCTTCTGTAAGACCAACGATTTCAACTTCGTCGTTGACGCGGAGAACACCACGCTCAACACGACCAGTCGCTACAGTACCGCGACCAGTGATTGAGAATACGTCCTCAACTGGCATCATGAAGTCTTTGTCCGTGTCACGAACAGGCTCAGGGATGTACTCATCAACTGCGTTCATGAGTTCCATGATTTTTTCTTCCCACTGTGCTTCGCCGTTAAGCGCGCCAAGTGCTGAACCTTTGATTACAGGGAGGTCGTCGCCTGGGAAGTCATATTCAGAAAGAAGTTCACGGATTTCCATCTCAACGAGTTCGAGAAGCTCTTCGTCGTCAACCATGTCAACTTTGTTCATGAATACTACGATGAAAGGAACACCTACTTGACGTGAAAGAAGAATGTGCTCACGTGTTTGTGGCATTGGGCCATCTGTTGCCGAAACAACGAGGATCGCGCCGTCCATTTGTGCAGCACCAGTGATCATGTTTTTAACATAGTCAGCGTGACCTGGGCAGTCAACGTGTGCGTAGTGGCGTTTTTCAGTTTCGTACTCGATGTGAGCTGTTGCGATTGTGATACCGCGCTCGCGCTCTTCTGGAGCACCATCGATTGCGTCAAACTTTGTAGCTGTTTTCCCTTGTGCTTTTGAAAGTACAGCTGAAATCGCTGCAGTCAAAGTTGTTTTACCGTGGTCGACGTGGCCAATTGTACCAACGTTAACGTGCGGTTTAGAACGGTCGAATTTTTCTTTACCCATTCTAGATTCCTCCTCTATAGACAATTAATTTTTTATTTAACTAGGAAGACGTAGGCTACTTTTAACATACGTCCTCCTTAGCTTACAACAATCATTTCAGCGTTACAACCGTTATTAGCCGTTCGCTTTTTTGATGATTTCTTCTGCAATTGACTTCGGTACTTCTTCGTAGTGGTCGAAGTGCATCGAGTACGTTCCACGTCCTTGCGTACGTGAACGGAGTGACGTTGCATATCCGAACATTTCCGAAAGTGGAATCATCGCTTTAACGACTTGTGCGTTACCGCGAGCTTCCATACCTTCTACGCGTCCACGGCGTGACGTGACGTCACCCATGATGTCTCCCAAGTATTCTTCTGGGATGACAACTTCAACACGCATCATTGGCTCAAGGATGACAGCTTTCGCTTGTTCCTTAAGTTGTTTGACCGCCATCGAAGCAGCAACTTTAAACGCCATCTCGTTCGAGTCGACATCGTGGTACGATCCGAAGACGAGGGCAGCTTTAACGTCAACTACTGGGTAACCAGCGAGGATACCGTTTTCGAGAGCTTCTTGAATACCGTTTTGAACAGCCGGTACGTATTCACGTGGAACAACACCACCGACGATCTTGTTCTCAAATTCGAATCCAGCACCTTCTACGTTCGGTTCGAATTCAACGACAACGTGACCGTACTGACCGCGTCCACCCGATTGACGTACGAATTTCGAATCGATCTTCGCAGCGCTACGGATTGTCTCACGGTAAGCAACTTGTGGTGCACCGACGTTTGCTTCGACTTTGAATTCGCGACGCATACGGTCAACGAGGATATCAAGGTGAAGCTCACCCATACCAGAGATGATCGTTTGACCAGTCTCTTGGTTTGTTTCAGTGCGGAAAGTTGGATCCTCTTCTGCGAGTTTCGCGAGGGCTTGACCCATCTTGTCTTGGTCTGCTTTCGATTTAGGCTCGATTGCGACCGAGATAACCGGTTCTGGGAATGTCATTGACTCGAGAACGACGTTGTCTTTCTCTGAGCAAAGTGTGTCACCAGTCGTTGTATCTTTAAGACCAACAGCAGCGGCGATGTCACCAGAAAATACCATTGGAATTTCTTCACGGCTGTTTGCATGCATTTGAAGGATACGACCGAGACGCTCGCGCTTCCCTTTAGTCGAGTTCTTCACATACGAACCAGCTTGTGCTGTACCAGAGTACACACGGAAGAATGTCAATTTACCGACGTAAGGGTCAGTCATGACTTTGAACGCAAGTGCCGAGAACGGCGCTTCGTCAGAAGGTTCACGCGTGATCTCTTCTTCTGTATCGAGGTTGATTCCTTTGATTGACTCGACATCAACTGGTGATGGGAGGTAATCAACAACAGCGTCCAACATCAATTGAACACCTTTGTTTTTAAAGGCCGAACCTACAAGTACAGGGTAGAATTCAACGCTAAGTGTTGCTTGACGAATACCAGCTTTGAGTTCTTCGATTGAGATCTCTTCGCCTTCGAGGTATTTCATCATCAAATCTTCGTTGTAATCCGCAACGCCTTCGATCAAGCGACCACGAAGTTCTTCAGCTTGGTCAGCCATATCAGCTGGGAAGCCTTCTGTTACTTCGATGTCAGTACCGAGGTCGTTCGAGTACATGTATGTCTTTCTTTCGACGAGGTCGATGATTCCTTTGAATTCATCTTCTGCGCCGATTGGAAGTTGGATTGGGTGTGCGTTAGCGTGTAAACGTTCGTGAAGTGTTTTCACCGAGTACATGAAGTCCGCACCAATCTTATCCATCTTGTTGACGAATACGACACGTGGAACACCGTATGTTGTCGCTTGACGCCATACAGTTTCTGTTTGTGGTTCAACACCTGACTGAGCGTCAAGTACAGCAACTGCGCCATCAAGTACACGGAGTGAACGTTCAACTTCAACTGTGAAGTCTACGTGTCCAGGTGTATCGATGATGTTTACACGGTGGCCATTCCACTGTGCAGTCGTCGCTGCAGAAGTGATCGTGATTCCACGCTCTTGCTCCTGCTCCATCCAGTCCATTTGTGAAGCTCCTTCATGAGTTTCACCAATCTTGTGGATACGACCTGTGTAATAAAGAATACGTTCAGTTGTAGTCGTTTTACCGGCATCGATGTGAGCCATGATCCCGATGTTACGAGTATTCTTTAGGGAGAATTCTCTTGCCATACTGGGTATTCTCCTTCCGCATGTGTTTTTCGTGTGCTGGCACACGATATGATTATACCCGAAAGCCACTCCATTAAGCCACCGCTTGGTGACGTGGAGTGGTCTTTACGTTTAACTTACCAACGATAGTGAGCAAACGCTTTGTTCGCTTCTGCCATCTTATGCATGTCTTCGCGTCTCTTAACAGAAGCACCAGTGTTATTGGCTGCATCCATGATTTCATTCGCGATACGTTGCTCCATCGTCTTCTCGTTGCGGAGACGAGCGTAGTTCACGAGGTAACGAAGACCAAGTGTCGTACGGCGTTCTGGACGAACTTCAACAGGAACTTGGTAGTTTGCTCCACCTACACGGCGAGCTTTAACTTCAAGTACAGGCATGATGTTTGTCATTGCTTCTTCGAACACTTCCATAGGCTCTTTGCCTGAGCGTTCAGCGATGAGACCAAATGCGTTGTAAATGATAGTTTGAGCTGTACCTTTTTTACCGTCTAACATGACACGGTTAATGAGGCGAGTTACCAATTTCGAGTTGTAGATCGGATCTGCGATAACGTCACGACGTTCTGCACGGTTTTTACGCATCCGAGTACCCTCCTTTCAAAATTTCAGTAGTTTAGTTTGCGAGAATTACTTCTTCGCAGCTTTCGGACGTTTCGTACCGTATTTAGAACGGCCTTGCATACGTCCGTCCACACCTGCAGTGTCAAGTGCACCACGAACGATGTGGTAACGTACTCCTGGTAAGTCTTTTACACGTCCTCCGCGGATAAGAACAACGCTGTGCTCTTGAAGGTTGTGGCCAATACCTGGAATGTACGCAGTCACTTCGATTTGGTTAGTCAAACGAACACGGGCATACTTACGTAAAGCCGAGTTCGGTTTCTTCGGAGTCATTGTACCAACACGTGTACAAACACCACGTTTTTGTGGTGAGCTCACGTTTGTTTGTGACTTGATGAAACTGTTGTAACCTTTGTTAAGTGCTGGAGAGTCAGATTTAACGACTTTCGATTTGCGTCCTTTACGGACTAACTGGTTGATAGTAGGCATCTTTGAAGATCCTCCCTTCCTGAATTATGCTATTTTCTAGACCCACCGACCCGGGTGGTTCATTTAAGGTCATAACGAAACGCTTTTACGAGGCGTAGGCATTCCATGACCTCGCAAAAACGTGAGTTATACCTTGAAAGTGGCAATAATAGCAGCCAAACCTTTCCGTAGAAAGATCGGTTAACGTCCAAGTAGCTTGCCGACTGCTGGACACCATTGTCATCGACAACAACCGATTGGCGGCACTAAATCATAGTAGCACCGCCAAAGAGTGCTGTCAAGACGTTTTTACTCGACGTTCGCGTCTTCGAGGACGGCTTTCGACGCATCTTCTTTAAGTTTAACGTCACGGTATACCGGCATCCCTGTACCAGCTGGCACGAGTTTACCGATGATGACGTTCTCTTTGAGTCCGAGAAGATAGTCGCGTTTGCCTTTGATGGCAGCGTCTGTCAACACGCGAGTCGTTTCTTGGAACGAAGCGGCCGAGAGGAACGAATCTGTCTCAAGCGACGCTTTCGTGATTCCGAGAAGGACCGGTTTCGCCGTTGCTGGGCTCTTACCTACGCGAAGTACGTCTTTACACGCTTCTTTGAAGACGCCGATATCGACGAGTGAACCAGGGAGAAGTGGCGTGTCACCTGACTCGATGACTTTGACGCGACGAAGCATTTGGCGAACCATGACTTCGACGTGTTTGTCGCCGATTTCTACCCCTTGCATCCGGTATACTTTTTGAACTTCTTGAAGAAGATAGTTTTGGACACCAGACACACCACGGACGGTGAGCAATTCTTTCGGATCGATCGAACCTTCCGTGAAGACTTCCCCGGCATCTACCGTGTCGCCGATCTGAACGCGTAAACGCGCTCCGAACGGAATCGTGTACGTACGAGTCTCACTGAGTCCTTCGACCGTGAGTTCCCGCTTGTCACGCGACTCGGTAAAGTCGATGACCGTACCAGGAATTTCCGAGATGACCGCTTGCCCTTTCGGGTTACGAGCCTCGAATACCTCTTGGATACGTGGAAGACCTTGCGTGATATCATCTCCGGCTACCCCACCTGTGTGGAAGGTACGCATTGTAAGCTGCGTTCCTGGCTCACCGATTGATTGCGCGGCGATGATTCCGACTGCTTCGCCAACTTCAACGTTCGAGCCGGTCGCCAAGTTGCGGCCGTAGCACTTCTTACATACGCCGTGTGACGTGTTACATGTGAAGGCTGTACGGATTTCAACTCGTTCGATACCAGCGTCGACGATGTCGCGGGCGATATCTTCTGTGATCAATTGGTTCTTCTCAATCATGACTTCACCCGTTTCCGGATGTGCCACTGTCTCGAACGCTGTACGGCCGACGAGGCGGTCATACAAGTTTTCGATTTCTTCCGTGCCTTCGCGGAGAGCGGCAACGCGGATTCCACGGTCCGTTCCACAATCTTCTTCACGGATGATGACATCTTGGGCAACGTCGACGAGACGACGCGTCAAGTAACCTGAGTCAGCCGTTTTAAGGGCTGTATCGGCAAGACCTTTACGCGCACCGTGCGTCGAGATGAAGTATTCTTGAACCGTCAGTCCTTCACGGAACGACGATTTGATTGGAAGTTCGATGATGCGGCCAGATGGAGCGGCCATCAAACCACGCATCCCTGCGAGCTGCGTGAAGTTGGACGCGTTACCACGGGCACCTGAGTCAGACATCATAAAGATCGGGTTCAAGCGGTTGAGGGATTTCATCAATCGCGATTGAATCTCGTCCTTCGCTTCGTTCCAAGAGCGTACAACGCGCTCGTAACGCTCATCTTCAGTGATGAGACCACGACGGAACGACTTCATGATTTGGTCGACTTGAGTTTGCGCTTCATCAAGGATTTCTTGTTTGTCCGGAAGAACGATGATATCGGCGATTCCGACCGTCACACCCGCTTTAGTCGAGTGTTTGAAGCCGAGATCTTTCATCCGGTCAAGCATGCGGCTCGTTTCAGTCGTTTCAAACTTCTGGAACACTTCCGCGATGACTTTACCAAGGAATCCTTTTTTGAACGGTTCGATGAGTGGACGTGCGGCAATTTCTTCCGCGACGTTGGCACCTTTTTCGATGAAGTACTTATCAGGCGTTGCTTCCTGCAAGTTTTCCATCGTCGGTTCGTTCAAGTATGGGAACGTGTTCGGCAAGATCTCGTTAAAGATCATCTTACCGACTGTCGTGATTAACATTTTCTCATTTTGCTCCGCTGTGAACGTCGGGTTGTTGAGCGTACGTGCTGGAAGGGCGACACGTGTATGCAAGTGGACGTATCCATTTTGATACGCGATGAGCGCTTCGTTGACGTTCGACAAAATTTTCCCTTGTCCGATGGCATCGTCGCGTTCAAGCGAGATGTAGTAGTTACCGAGGACCATATCCTGCGATGGTGTAACAACTGGTTTACCATCTTTCGGGTTCAAGATGTTCTGTGCAGCGAGCATGAGGAGACGAGCTTCTGCTTGCGCTTCGGCTGAAAGTGGTACGTGGACCGCCATTTGGTCACCATCAAAGTCGGCGTTGTAAGCCGTACATACGAGTGGGTGTAGACGAATCGCACGGCCCTCGACGAGAATCGGTTCGAAAGCTTGAATCCCTAGACGGTGAAGTGTAGGGGCACGGTTCAAGAGAACCGGATGCTCACGAATGACTTCTTCGAGGACGCCCCAGATTTCTGGTTGCATCTTCTCAATTTTGCGTTTGGCGTTCTTGATGTTCGACGCGATTCCGCGACCGACAAGTTCTTTCATCACGAACGGTTTGAAGAGTTCAAGGGCCATCTCTTTCGGGAGACCACATTGGAACATCTTCAAGTTCGGTCCAACGACGATAACCGAACGTCCTGAGTAGTCGACCCGTTTACCAAGAAGGTTTTGACGGAAACGACCTTGTTTCCCTTTCAACATATGTGAAAGCGACTTAAGTGGACGGTTACCTGGACCTGTTACCGGACGACCACGACGACCGTTGTCGATGAGGGCGTCAACCGCTTCTTGAAGCATACGCTTCTCGTTTTGCACGATGATGTTCGGCGCGCCGAGATCGAGCAAACGTTTGAGACGGTTGTTACGGTTGATGACTCGACGATATAAATCGTTCAAGTCAGAAGTCGCAAAGCGCCCACCGTCGAGCTGCACCATCGGGCGAAGCTCAGGTGGAATGACAGGAAGTACTTCGAGGATCATCCAATCTGGATCATTCCCCGACGTGAAGAACGCATCGAGCACTTCAAGACGTTTGATCGCACGTGTACGACGTTGGCCTTGAACTGTCTTCAATTCTTCGCGGAGTTCTCCGACTTCCTTCTCGAGTTGTACGTCTTGAAGGAGTGTCCGGATCGCTTCCGCACCCATGTCTGCTTTAAAGTCACTACCGTACTTCTCACGGTAGAGACGGAATTCTTTTTCCGAGAGAAGTTGTTTCTTCTCGAGCGGAGTGTCACCTGGTTCTGTCACGACGTACGACGCGAAGTAGATTACTTCTTCGAGCGCACGCGGTGACATATCGAGAACAAGCCCCATTCGACTTGGAATCCCTTTGAAGTACCAGATGTGCGAAACCGGAGCCGCGAGCTCGATGTGGCCCATACGTTCGCGACGCACTTTCGCTTTCGTCACTTCAACGCCACAGCGGTCACAAATGACTCCTTTATATCGGATTCGTTTGTATTTCCCGCAGTAACATTCCCAGTCTTTCGTAGGACCGAAGATTCGTTCACAGAACAGTCCGTCCTTCTCTGGTTTGAGTGTACGATAGTTGATTGTTTCCGGCTTTTTGACTTCCCCGTAAGACCACGAACGGATCTTTTCGGGTGAAGCCAAGCCGATTTTCATATATTCAAATCGATTAACATCTACCAAGGGGCCGACCTCCCTTTTCGCCTTATTCCTCTTCCGTAACAGTCGGTTGAACGACTTGTTCTAACGCCGATGTTGCGTTCGGGATGTTGTCGTCATCTTCATCTTTCATTTCAACTTCTTCGTCGTCCACAGACATCATCTTGACTTCCATACCGAGCGCTTGAAGCTCTTTGATCAAGACGCGGAACGATTCAGGAACGCCCGCTTTCGGAACGCTCTCGCCTTTCACGATTGCTTCGTATGCTTTCACACGACCAACCGTGTCATCCGACTTGATTGTAAGGATTTCTTGGAGCGTGTAGGCTGCGCCGTACGCTTCAAGTGCCCAAACTTCCATCTCACCGAAGCGCTGTCCACCGAACTGTGCTTTACCACCGAGCGGTTGTTGCGTAACGAGCGAGTATGGTCCTGTCGAACGAGCGTGAAGTTTATCATCAACCATGTGCGCAAGTTTGATCATATACATGACACCGACCGAGACGCGGTTATCGAACGGTTCACCAGTACGACCGTCATAGAGACGAGTCTTGGCATCTTTGTCCATTCCAGCTTCTTCAATCGTTGCCCATACGTCTTCTTCACGTGCGCCATCGAATACAGGTGTCGCCACTTTGATGCCGAGCTTTTTAGCCGCCATTCCAAGGTGGAGTTCAAGTACCTGACCGATGTTCATCCGCGATGGTACACCGAGTGGGTTAAGCATGATGTCAATCGGTGTGCCGTCTGGCATATATGGCATGTCTTCTTCAGGGAGGATCCGCGAGATAACACCTTTGTTACCGTGACGTCCCGCCATCTTATCCCCTTCGTGAATCTTACGTTTTTGAACGATGTAGACACGAACCATTTGGTTCACACCTGGTGAAAGTTCGTCGCCGTTCTCACGGTCGAACACCTTGACGTCCAAGATGATGCCGTCGCCGCCGTTTGGTACACGGAGTGACGTATCACGGACTTCACGGGCTTTCTCACCGAAGATCGCATGCAAGAGACGCTCTTCCGCCGTCAGTTCAGTTACACCTTTAGGCGTGACTTTCCCGACGAGGATATCGCCATCTTTCACTTCCGCACCAATGCGGATGATCCCACGATCGTCCAAGTTGCGAAGCGCGTCATCACCGACGTTCGGAATATCACGTGTGATTTCCTCAGGTCCGAGTTTCGTGTCTCGTGACTCTGACTCATACTCCTCGATGTGAATCGAAGTGTAGACGTCATCTTTCACGAGGCGCTCACTCATGATGATCGCATCCTCATAGTTGTAACCGTCCCAAGTCATGAAGGCGACAACGACGTTACGACCGAGCGCGAGCTCACCCATATCCATCGATGGACCGTCAGCAAGGATTTCTCCTTTTTCGACTTGGTCACCAGCAGCGATGATCGGCTTTTGGTTATAGCACGTTCCTTGGTTCGAACGAACGTACTTTTGAAGTTTGTAGCGGTCAAGGTCACCTGAAACCGTTGTTCCGTTCACGTCAGACGTGCGGCGGACCAAAATTTCACGCGCTGTGACACGCTCGACGACACCTGGGTATTTCGCGATAATCGCGGCCCCAGAGTCTTTCGCTGACACGTACTCCATACCAGTACCGATAATCGGCGAGTCCGGTTGAAGGAGTGGTACAGCTTGACGTTGCATGTTCGCTCCCATGAGGGCACGGTTCGAGTCATCGTTCTCAAGGAACGGGATACATGCTGTTGCCGCAGAAACAACCTGTTTCGGCGAAACGTCCATGTAGTCGACTCGACTTGGCTCAACTGACAAGTTTTGTCCGCGGAAGCGGCAAAGGACTTGCTCGTTTGCAAAGTAACTGTCTTCAGTGAGCGGCATGTTCGCCTGGGCGACGACGTAGAGATCTTCTTCATCCGCCGTCATATATTGAATCTCGCTCGTGACGAGACCTGTTTCTGGGTCGACTCGGCGGTACGGTGTCTCAATGAAACCGTACTCGTTTACTTTCGCAAAAGATGAAAGCGAGTTGATGAGACCGATGTTCGGTCCTTCAGGTGTTTCGATTGGACACATCCGACCGTAGTGCGAATAGTGAACATCTCGAACTTCGAAGCCGGCACGCTCACGTGTCAAACCACCCGGTCCGAGTGCAGAGAGACGACGCTTGTGCGTGAGCTCTGCGAGCGGGTTTGTTTGGTCCATGAACTGTGACAACTGCGAGCTACCGAAGAACTCTTTCAGCGATGCGATTACCGGGCGGATGTTAATCAGCGCCTGTGGTGTGATCGCATTTTGATCTTGAATCGACATCCGTTCTTTTACGACACGTTCCATACGAGAAAGACCGATACGGAATTGGTTTTGGAGAAGTTCTCCGACTGAACGAAGACGACGGTTTCCTAAGTGGTCGATGTCATCTGTTGTTCCGACTTCGTGAAGTAAGTTGAAGAAGTAGTTGATCGATGCAATGATATCCGCTGGTGTGACGTGCTTGATGCTACGGTCGATGTTGCCATTACCGATAATGTTCAAGACACGCTCTCCATCCGGGTCATCCGGTGAGATGACTTTAATCGATTGGAGACCAAACGGCTCACCTTCAGCAACGCCGCCAGTTGGCTCAGCGTCCATGTAACCGAGACCGTTTTCCAAATGCGGAAGGACGCGGTCTAAGTTGCGACGGTCGAGGATTGTTCCAGCTTCGGCGATCACTTCGCCTGTCTCTGGGTCAACGAGCGTCTCGGCCAATTTCTGACCGAAGAGACGGTTTTTAAGATGAAGTTTTTTGTTCATCTTATAACGACCAACGTTTGCGAGGTCGTAGCGTTTCGGGTCGAAGAAACGTGAGACGAGAAGTGATTTTGCGTTTTCAACCGTTGGTGGTTCACCAGGGCGGAGACGCTCGTAAATCTCGATCAACGCTTTCTCTGTCGACTCGGTATTATCTTTTTCAAGGGTGTTCCGAAGATATTCATCATCCCCGAGAAGGTCGATAATTTCTTGGTCCGTACCAAATCCGAGAGCACGCAACAACACCGTTACCGGGATCTTACGGGTACGGTCGATACGAACATAAACGATATCCTTAGCATCTGTCTCAAGTTCGAGCCATGCTCCACGGTTCGGGATGACTGTCGCACCGAAACCACGTTTACCGTTTTTATCGAGTTTAGAATTGTAATAGACGCTCGGCGAACGAACAAGCTGGGAAACGATGACGCGTTCTGCGCCGTTAATAATAAACGTTCCCGATTCTGTCATAATCGGGAAATCACCCATGAATACTTCTTGTTCTTTAAGCTCACCTGTCTCTTTGTTTTGCAGACGTACTTTCACGCGCAATGGCGCAGAATAAGTGACGTCGCGCTCCTTCGAGTCATCAATCGAATATTTCGGCTCGCTAAGCGAGTAATCGATGAACTCAAGCACGAGGTTTCCAGTGAAGTCGGAGATTGGCGAAATGTCGGTAAACATCTCTTTCAATCCTTCACGTAAGAACCACTCATAAGAAGCAGTTTGAATTTCAATCAAATTCGGAAGCTCTAATACCTCACTGATACGGGCAAAGCTTCTTCTCTGACGGTGACGACCGTACTGAACAAGTTGACCAGTCAACTGATTCACCTCTCAGACCCCCAATTCTCTATCGAATTTTTCGGGCGTAATAATCGAACATTGTCATTGAATGTCGCCCTTTTTCCGCGTCTAAAAAGCGGCAAACGCGGCAATTCAAGGCGAATTCCATTCCAATGGCATTTTATAATGTTAGCATATACGTTATAGCGAGTCAACAAGACTCAACCGTTTGTCAAGAGCGAATTGCCCGGAAAATAAAATAGCCTTTGTCTTTGGCAACCGTCTCGACCTGACCGAACACATCTTCAAGCAACTTCTTAGCAGAAGGCGCTCCTTGTTTCTTTTGAATGACGACGTAGAGTGCCCCGCCCATGACGAGATGCGCGTACGCATCTCTTAAAATCGTGTGAACCACTTGCTTCCCGGCCCGAATCGGCGGATTGGTCACGATAGCGGCAAATTGCTCGCCTCCGACTCCATCATATGCGTGGCTAAGCCGTGTTTCGATCGTCACCCCGTTTTGGGCGGCGTTTTGCTCTGACAAGGCAAGCGCTCGTTCGTTCACGTCGACGAGAAGCGCTTCACGCCCAGAGGCGTCGGCAAGCGAGATCCCCATCGGACCGTAGCCGCAGCCTACATCTAAAATGCGACCTTCAACTTCCGGCACTTCAAATGACTCGATTAAGAGACGTGACCCAAAATCGACCGATCCTTTCGAGAACACGCCGCGGTCCGAGGTGAAGCGATACATCTTCCCTCGCAACTCATACGTCCACGTCTCAGGGGCACTTTTCGAACTCGGATCGTTCGTATAGTAATGATCTCCCATGCATTGAACCTCCTAACCCACTCTTCAAGGAAATAAAAGAAGCTCGCCATAGCGAGCTTCTATACGTTGTGAAGTAAAAGTTAGATTACTTAACTTCGACAGATGCGCCAGCTTCTTCAAGCTTAGCTTTAACTGCGTCTGCATCTTCTTTAGAAACGCCTTCTTTGACTGGAGCCGGAGTTCCGTCAACGAGTGCTTTTGCTTCTTTAAGACCGAGGCCAGTAAGTTCACGTACTGCTTTGATTACGTTGATTTTACCAGAACCTGCGCTTGTGAGGATTACGTCGAATTCAGTTTGCTCTTCAGCTACTGCTGCGCCTGCACCTGCTGCTGCTACTGGAGCTGCTGCTGATACGCCGAATTCTTCTTCGATTGTTTTTACGAGTTCGTTAAGTTCGAGAACCGTCATTGATTTGAGGTCTTCGATGAATTGCTCTTTGTTGAAAGCCATTATGGTTTTCCTCCTTTGATGTTGTAAAAAGTTTTTTACGCTACGCGACAAAGATTAAGCAGACTGCTCTTCTTTTTGTTCTGCGATTGCGTTTGTTGCGATTGCGAGCCCGCGGATCGGAGCTTGAAGGACGCTGAGAAGCATCGAGAGAAGACCATCGCGTGATGGAAGTTCTGCAAGGGCTTTAACTTCTTCGAGTGAAGTTACTTTGCCTTCGATGATTCCGCCTTTAAGTTCGAGCGCTTTGTGCTCTTTTGAGAAGTCGTTCAAGATCTTCGCTGGAGCAATAACGTCTTCTTTCGAGAACGCGATTGCAGTAGGACCTGTGAAGACTTCATCGAGACCGTCATAACCAGACTGAGTCGCCGCGCGACGAAGGAGACCGTTTTTGTATACTTTGAACTCGATTCCAGCGTCACGAAGTGTTTTACGGAGTGTAGTCACTTCTTCAACTGTAAGTCCACGGTAGTCAACAACGATCGTTCCAACGCTTGCTTGCATTTTCTCAGCGATTTCATCAACGAGTACCGATTTCTGAGCTACGATTTTTTCGCTTGCCATGTTTGTGCACCTCCTAGTCAATTCTTATACCGGACGAGAGGCTGCTCTCCAAAAAGAAATCCCTCGTATGAAGACATACGAGGGCGTAATTGTTTGAAAGTAAACCTGTGACAACAGGCTCAAGTTCGAGCAAAGACACCTCGGAAGGGTTTACGGACCGATGTCCACCTTCTGTCTGCGGTAATCCAACATATTCGGTTGAACGTGTTTTACTTTAACAGCGGCATCACACGTTGTCAACAGTTTATTTCAAGTGAATTACTTGATGAAATCGGCAGTTGCGACACGGATACCAGGACCCATTGTCGAAGAAAGCGCGATGTTTTTGAGGTAAGTTCCTTTTGCAGTAGCAGGCTTAACTTTCATGAGTGTCTCGAGGATAGTCTCGATGTTCTCAGAGAGTTTTGTTGCTTCAAATGACTTCTTACCAACTGGTACGTGGATGTTACCGGCTTTATCAACACGGTACTCAACTTTACCAGCTTTGATGTCCGCGATTGCTTTCGCAACGTCGAACGTGACTGTGCCTGTTTTCGGGTTAGGCATGAGGCCTTTTGGTCCGAGAACGCGACCGAGTTTACCAACTTCACCCATCATGTCAGGTGTCGCAACGATAACATCGAAGTCGAACCATCCTTGTTGGATTTTAGTGATGTACTCAGCATCGCCGACGAAGTCAGCGCCAGCCGCTTCAGCTTCTTTAACTTTTTCGCCTTTTGCAAAGACGAGAACTTTTTGTGTTTTACCAGTACCGTGTGGAAGTACAACGGCACCGCGGATTTGTTGGTCCGCTTTCTTCGGATCTACGCCGAGACGGACAGCAATTTCGATTGTTTCATCGAACTTAGCTGTTGCAGTTTTTTGAACGAGTTCAACCGCTTCTGCGAGGTCGTAAGACTTCGTGCGATCAACAAGCTTAGCTGCTTCTTGGTGTTTTTTACCCATGATTCTTTTCCTCCTTGTGGTTAGCGGAATTTCCTCCCACATAATGAAGGGATTGAAGGTGAGCAAAATATGCACCGACAATCCCAGAGACTAATAAATTAGTCTTCGATTACAATACCCATACTGCGCGCAGTACCTTCAACCATAAGCATCGCTGTTTCTACAGACGCTGCGTTAAGGTCAGGCATTTTAAGTTCAGCGATTTCGCGAACTTTATCACGCTTAACCGTTGCTACTTTCTTACGGTTCGGTTCTCCTGAACCGCTCTCGATACCAGCAGCTTTTTTCAAAAGAACTGCAGCTGGTGGAGTTTTCGTAATGAATGTAAACGAACGATCTTCGTATACCGTAATGACTACAGGAATAATCAATCCGGCTTGGTCTTGTGTACGAGCGTTGAACTCTTTACAGAATCCCATGATGTTAACACCTGCTTGACCAAGTGCTGGACCAACTGGTGGTGCTGGGTTAGCTTTACCAGCAGGGATTTGAAGTTTAACGAGTTTAGTAACTTTTTTCGCCACGAGACACACCTCCTTAAGTCTAAAATGTGGTTTCTTGGACGTTGTGCGCCCTCCCACTCAATCTATTAGGTCGAGTTTGTACTGAAATATAGCACAACATCAAACATTTCCGATTGTACCATCCGTTTCCGAGAATGGCAAGTGGGTTTTAGTTAATTTTCTGAACTTGTTCGAAATCAAGCTCAATTTTTGTTTCGCGGCCGAACATGTCGACGACGACTTTGAGCTTCTCTTTGTCAGTTTCGATCTCATCAATCGTACCTTCAAAGTTCTCGAACGCGCCTTCTTTGACACGAACGAGATCGCCAAGCTCATAGTTATAACGGTCTTTCTTCTCAATCAGACCCATCTGCGAAAGGACGTTCGTCACTTCGTCAGGCTGGAGCGGGATCGGCTTGGCGCCGCCCCCGGTTGATCCGAGGAAGCCCGTTACGTTTGGCGTGTTACGAACAACATACCATGAATCGTCTGTCATAATCATCTCGACGAAGACGTATCCAGGGAAGTTTTTCACTTCACGCTCTTTAATTTTCTTTTCGCCACTCTTCAACGTGACTTCTTCTTGCGTTGTTTCGGTCGGAACGAGGACGCGGAAAATTTTATCTTCCATGTTCATCGAACCGATTCGACGTTCTAGGTTTTCTTTGACATTGTTCTCAAAGCCAGAGTACGTCTGGACAACAAACCATTGTTTCTCCACGGCTTTCACCTCTTTCCTTAGTTAATCAATAGGTTGACGAGATAACTGACACCAGTATCTACGCCGAACACGAACAGGCCGATCACGACGACCGTCGCGATGACTGTGATGGTATATTTTGTGAGCTCTTTACGAGTCGGCCAACTCGTCTTCTTTAACTCTTTCCATACATCGCGCAAAAAGTTCATGGTAGCTTCCTCCTACGTTGAATGCCAATCTACGTTACTTTGATTCTCGATGTGTTGTATGCGCATTGCAACGACGGCAGAACTTGTTCAGCTCGAGCCGCGTCTGCACATCATCTTTCTTGGTCGTCGAGTAAACTCTTGACCCGCAATCCGCGCACTCGAGACTTACTTTCTTTGCCATCCATAAGCGCCCCTTTCGACAGCTCCATATTAAAAAAGAGCGAAAAAAAAACGCCTCCTGTAACTGGCGTCTACGGACAAGGCGCTGCCTTAAAAGTATCACATAGGAGGCGTGCGGTCAATACGAGTTAACTCGTCAGCATTTTAACGTCAACGTGCCGCTCGAATTTTTTCTTCACGCGCTGTAAGGCGTTATCGATCGACTTCACATGACGGTCAAGGTCGTCAGAGATTTCTTGATACGAACGACCATCTAAATAAAGACGAAGCACTTTTCGTTCCAAGTCACTGAGGAGCTCATCCATCTTCTCTTCCATGAACAGTTGTTCTTCCCGCGTGACGAGCAAGTCTTGCGGGTCGTTCGGATGCGGGGGCAAGATCACGTCGAGCAACGTCCGGTCAGACTCATCGTCAAAGATCGGCTTGTCGAGCGAGACGTATGAGTTGAGCGGAATATGTTTCTGACGCGTCGCCGTCTTAATCGCCGTGATCATCTGACGGGTGATACACATCTCGGCAAAACTCTTAAACGAAGCGAGGCGTTCATCCCGATAGTCACGCACGCCTTTATACAGACCGATCATTCCCTCTTGGACGATATCCTCGTGGTCGGCGCCGATCAAAAAGTAAGACCGCGCCTTCGCCCGCACGAAGTAACGGTAACGTTCAATCAAAAACTCGAGCGCATCACTATCCCCTTCATTCCGCGCTAGAGAGACGAGCTCTTCGTCTGACATCGTTTCAAACTGCTCGTATGGCCATCCGTTCATGTTTCATACCCCCCGGCTATTGATAATGAACTATGTAAGTTAGTGCTCTTATTATAGGCGTCATACAAAACGACCGTCAAATAAATTTCAAAAAATTCCGTCAATTAGATATGGTGTAACTTATACAACTAATAGTATACAACATTTCTTTCCAAAAAAATGTCAAATTAAAAACAAAAAACGAGTCCATTGTATGAACTCGTCAGTGAGAATCCTCACCGTTCGACTTACGGCGCCGCATTTCTTCAAAACGGGCCATGACGTCAGGCGGGATATCGATTGTTTTTCGATTGGACCGGTCGCTCGCGAGCGTCTGACGCTCTTGCTCAATCGCCACTTTCGCTTGCTTCCAATCCTTTAATAGTTCGGTCGCTGGGACACGGAGGGCACCTTGACCGAAGATGACCCATTGCTCGGTAAAATCGTTTGTGGCGACGAATAACGTCACTAAACGATCGTCCACGAGTTCATGGGCCCGCCGTTCGATCCACTCATCCGCCGTTTCGTTCTCCTTCGTATAGACGACCTCGACCCGGCTCCGCTTCTGGATCGACTCGCGCCCATAGCGCATGTGGGCATCAAAGACGACCGTCACTATGCGGCCTGTGGCGGCCTGATACTCGGCCATCGCTTCAATCAAGTCATTTCGAGCTTGATCGAAGTCGATGTCCCGCAGTTTTCGAAGATGCGGCCACGCCCCAATGATGTTATAGCCATCGACGAGGAGTAATTCTCGCTTTTTCAGGCTCATGATAACGGATTACGAGAGCGATGCACCTCATACAGAAGAAGTGCGGCCGCGACCGAAGCGTTGAGCGACGTGACATGACCGACCATCGGCATATGGACGAGGAAGTCACACGCCTCGCGCACGAGACGGCCCATCCCTTTTCCTTCGCTGCCGATGACGACGACAAGTGGCATGTTCCCATCGAGCCGACGATAGTCTTGACTCTCACTCGCGTCAGTTCCGACGATCCACATCCCTTTTTCTTTCAATTCTTCGAGCGTCCGCGTCAAGTTCGTGACACGCGCGACCGGGATATATTCAATTGCTCCCGTCGAGGCTTTCGCGACGGTTTGCGTCAAGCCGACCGAGCGCCGTTTCGGAATGATGACTCCATGGGCGCCGACCGCGTCAGCTGTCCGTAAAATCGATCCCAAGTTGTGCGGGTCCTCTAGCTCATCGAGCAAAATAAAGAGCGGTGTCTCCCCTTTAGACTCGGCAAGCGCGAACATATCGTCAAGCGTCTTATACTCGTAAGCCGCAACGGCCGCGACGACGCCTTGATGGTGTTCACTGCCCGCCATCTTTTCAAGCTTCGTCTTCGGGACGAACGAGATCTGTACCGAGGCCTCATTGGCCATGCCGATAATTTGGGCGAGCGGCCCTTTGTGCTGCCCTTCCATGATAAAGACTTTATTCATATCCCGTCCGCTCCGAAGCGCCTCGATTACTGGATTACGTCCATATAAGAAATCGATGCCTTCTTCAAGGACGTCAACTTCTTGATAGTCCGGGCGTTCCGGCTTTTGACGGTGCGGACGGTCGCCCCGTTCACCTCTTGGACGGTCGAACGAACGCTTGTCGTTCGCTCGTCCTCCGTCATGTCGTTCATGTCGTTTCGGGTTGCTCGGTTTCGAGCCATGTGAGTGCCTGTTCGATGAGTTCTTCAAGACGATCCCTTCTTTCTATTAGATATGTGTAGCCGATCAATGCCTCAAAAGCTGTCGAGTAGCGGTATGTGTGGACGTCGGTGCGTTTCGGGATCGACCCTGATTTCGCATTTTTACCGCGCCGGACGATCGCTGTCTCGTCCTCGCTCAAGATACCCGTCTCTAACCAGTGGGTGACGACGCTCGCTTGCGCGGTTGCGTTCACGTAACGGACGGCCCCGCGATGGAGGTCGTTCGGTCGCGTCAACCCTTTGCCGAGCAGTCGTTTTCGTACCGCCATCTCATACACTGCGTCGCCCATATAAGCGAGGGCGAGCGCGTTTAGTTGATTCGCATTCGTCATGACCGTTTCCACCGTACGCCTTGCGCCGTATCTTCGAGCTGGATGTTCTGTTGTTTCAACAAGTCACGGATTTCGTCGGCACGGGCAAAGTTACGCTCTGCTCGGGCCGTATTCCGCTCGAGAATTAACTGATCGATCTCGGCGTCGAGTAGTTCTGTTTCCACTTCAATCGTCAACCCGAGCACGCCCGTCAATTCCTTGAACAAGTCGAGCACTTGCTCGAGCGTATCTTTCGAGACATGGTCTGCTTTGGCGTAGATGTTTGCCTCTTTTGCTAAATCAAACAATACTGTCACGGCGTTCGCCGTGTTGATATCATCATCCATCGCTTCGATAAATGCTGCTTTCACCGTCGCAAGTTTTCGCTCCATCGCCTCGCTCGGTTCAACGAGACCGGCCGTGACCGACAGACGGTGTTCGACGTTATGGTACGCTTCCTTGATCCGGTCCCATCCGTTCGCGGCCTGATTGATCAGCTCGCGGCTATAGTTGATCGGATGACGGTAGTGGACCGATAACATGAAGAAACGGAGCACCATCGCGTCGACTTCTTTTAACGCCTCGTGGACGAGCAGGAAATTCCCAAGTGATTTCGACATCTTCTCGTTCTCGATGTTGATGAAGCCGTTGTGGAGCCAGTAGTTCGCAAACTTCGTATGGTTGCACGCCTCAGACTGTGCAATCTCATTCTCGTGGTGCGGGAATTTGAGGTCATGCCCGCCTGCGTGAATGTCGATCGTTTTGCCGAGGTGCTTCTTCGCCATGGCCGAGCATTCGATATGCCAGCCGGGGCGTCCTTGTCCCCACGGGCTGTCCCAAGCCGGCTCATCTGGTTTGGCCGCTTTCCAGAGCACGAAGTCGAGCGGGTCTTCCTTCTTCTCCCCGACATCGACACGTGACCCGGCCCGAAGGTCTTCAATCGACTGTTGGCTGAGCTTGCCATACTCTTCAAACTTACGCGTCCGGAAATAGACATCGCCTTCTGATGCGTAGGCGTAGCCTTCATCCTCTAAGTTACGGATAAAGTCGATGATTTCCTCCATCGTGTCGGTGACACGTGGATGCACGTCCGCTGGCAAGACGTTCAACGCACCCGTATCCGCCAAATAAGCGTCGATATAGCGGTTCGTCAGCGTTCCGACATCTTCACCGAGCTCATTCGCCGTACGGATGATCTTATCATCCACATCGGTAAAGTTGAGGACGTACTTCACGTCGTAGCCTCGGTATGTCAAATAGCGCCGTACCGTGTCGAATGCGATGGCCGGACGGGCGTTTCCGACGTGAATATAATTATAGACGGTCGGTCCGCATACGTACATGGACACTTTCCCAGGAACGATCGGGTTGAACGGTTCTTTCTTATTCGTGAGGCTGTTGTAAAACTGAATCATGTGACTTCTCCTCCATCTGTTTCTCGAGTAATGCTAACTTGCGTTCCAAATCAGCCACGGCGTTCTCTAACCGCTCTTGGCATTCACGATCCGGGTCCGGTAAGCGATGGTCGAGGTCGTGCTGTTTGACCCGCTCCCCGTTGCGGATGACGACACGTCCCGGGATCCCGACGACGGTCGAGTCTGACGGGACATCTTTTAAGACGACCGAACTGGCCCCAATTTTGACGCAATCGCCTATCGTGATATTACCGAGCACTTTCGCGCCGGCCGAGATGAGCACATCGTTCCCGATGGTCGGATGCCGCTTCCCTTTTTCTTTGCCGGTTCCGCCGAGCGTCACGCCTTGATAGATGGTGACGTTGTTGCCGATGATGGCCGTCTCCCCGATGACGATCCCGAATCCGTGGTCGATAAAGACACCTTCGCCGATGATGGCACCCGGATGAATCTCAATCCCGGTCACCCAGCGACTCGTCTGGGCAATCATTTTAGCCAATAGTTTAATATTGCGAGTCCACAACCCATGCGCGATCCGATGCGACCATAAGGCATGGAGGCCTGGATACGTCAATACGACTTCTGCTTTTGAGCGGGCAGCCGGATCGAGTTCGAGCACGTTCCGGATGTCGGCGCTCACACTTTTCCAAAATCCCATAATTGTTCTCCTTTTCCATATCAAAAACAAAGACGCCCCTGTGCCAAGGCACAGAGACGCCGTAAGCGCGGTTCCACTCTGTTTGGGAAAGTTCCCCTCTCAAGTCTCGTTAACGCCGAGTCGCGGTCCCGACTACATATCGCCGGAACGGCTCCGAGGTGCACTTCGACGGGGGACGCTTCTGGAACTTCCAGCCTAGGTTCTAGTCTCTGACAAGTGTCAACCCGCTTACTTTCCTCATCGTTGCCTTTAAGCTAATAATGTTGTGAGACGTGCCAACACACGCTCTTTGCCAATCAGCGCAATCGCGTTTGGAAGTTCTGGTCCATGTGTTTGTCCGGTCGTGGCGACACGGATTGGCATGAACAAGTTCTTTCCTTTTTGCCCAGTCGCTTTTTGAGTGGCCTTCGTAGCCGCCTTGATAGCTTCCGGTGTGAAGTCCTCGATCGCCTCGAGTTGCGTTTTAAACTCGGCGAGTACAGCCGGCACCGCTTCACCGGCAAGCACCGCGTTCGCCGCCTCGTCATACTCGACCTCGTCTTTAAAGAACAAGTCTGTCAACGGTACAATTTCGGCACCGTGTGTCATTTGTTCTTTATAAAGAGCGATGAGCGCTGTGGCCCAGTCCGCCTCTTCCATTGACAAGGCTTCAGGCAATCGTCCTGCTTCTTGTAAGAATGGTAAACTGAGTGCCACCACTTCGTCAAGCGAAGCCTGCTTCATGTAGACACTGTTGATCCAAGCGAGCTTATGCTGGTCGAATACGGCCGGACTCTTCGATAGACGGCCCGCGTCGAACATGTCGATAAACGCTTCTTTCGTGAAGATTTCCTCTTCACCGACTGGAGACCAACCGAGAAGCGAGATGAAGTTGAAGAGCGCACCAGGGAGATATCCGAGGTCTGCATATTGTTCGATGAACTGGATGATCGACTCATCACGTTTCGAGAGCTTCTTATGGTTCTCGTTATAGATCAATGTCATGTGACCGAACGTCGGATACTCCCATCCGAGTGCATCGTATACCATCATCTGTTTCGGTGTGTTCGCGATATGGTCATCCCCGCGCAACACGTGGCTGATTTTCATCAAGTAGTCATCGACGACGACGGCAAAGTTGTACGTCGGGATCCCGTCTTGCTTGACGATGACCCAGTCTCCGAAGTCTTTCGACTCGAACGAAACGTCGCCTTTGACAACGTCTGTCCATTTGTACGTAACCTGTTCTGGCACTCGAATCCGAATCGACGGCTTCCGTCCTTCGGCTTCAAACGCCGAGCGCTCAGCGTCGCTCAAGTCGCGATGTGCTCCCGAGTAGCGTGGTGCTTCACCGCGTGCGATCTGTGCCTCGCGTTCCGCTTCGAGTTCTTCTGACGTCATGTAGCATTTATAAGCGAGCCCTTTGTCCATCAACTCGTTCACGTGTTTATTGTAGAGATCGAGTCGTTCCATTTGGAAATATGGACCGTAATCGCCATCGCGACCTGGACCTTCATCCCACTCGATACCGAGCCATTCCAAGTACTTCATCTGACTTTCGACACCGTTCTCGACGTTTCGTTTTTGATCCGTGTCCTCGATCCGAAGAATCATTTTCCCGCCTGCGTGGCGAGCATATAAATAGTTAAATAGCGCGGTCCGGGCGTTCCCGATATGAAGGTGACCCGTCGGACTTGGCGCATAGCGTACACGCACTTCACTCATAATATTTCCACCTTTCTTCTCTTCTGCCCAAATAGTATACCACTTTTTTCAAGCACGGTTGAGCAAGATGACCGCCTGGGCGGCGATTCCTTCTTCACGTCCCGTGAAACCTAACCGTTCCGTCGTCGTCGCTTTCACGTTCACTTGGCTAATATCAGCTTCAAGCAGTTCGGCGATGACCGCGCGCATGTCATCGATATACGTCCGGAGCTTCGGCCGTTCCGCCATAACGGTCGCGTCTACGTTGCCGAGCACATACCCTTCTGCCTTGACGAGTTGCCATACGTGTTGGAGCAACACTTTCGAGTCTGCATCTTTAAAATCGGGATCCGTATCCGGGAAGTGTTTGCCGATATCCCCTGCCGCGATGGCACCGAGCGCCGCATCTGCGATGGTGTGAAGTAACACGTCGGCATCCGAGTGTCCAAGCAAACCGCGGTCGTGGGGAATCTCGATCCCTCCTAATATAAGCGGGCGCCCTTCTGCGAACGCATGTACATCAAAACCTTGTCCGATTCTCATCGATAGTCCTCCTTCGTCAAGATCGCTTCCCCGAACAACAAATCCTCAGGGGTCGTCATTTTTATGTTGTGATAGTCACCTGGAATGACGGTGACTTCTTTCCCTGACCACTCGAACAAGCTCGCATCATCAGTCCCGATGAATCGGGATGATTCTGCCTGGTCATGAATCGCCCGGATGTCAGCCACAGGAAACGCTTGCGGTGTCTGAGCGAGCCAAAGTGTCTCACGGGGAACAGTTTGCGTAATCGTCCCCGCGGTCACTTGTTTCACCGTATCTTTCACTGGAACGGCTAAAATGGCCCCTTTCGTCTGAGCCGCTTCCGCTACTTGATGCAACTGACTGATTCGAACGAACGGCCGGGCCCCGTCATGGATCAACACAACTCCGTCCGTGTCGATTGTCTGTAAACCGGCTCGAACGCTCTGTTGCCGTTCTTCCCCGCCTGCCACGTACGTAATCGGCGTCGGGACGTGACGTAACTCATGCGCGAACCAGGCTTCTTCTTCCGGACGAATCGCCAGAACAATCTGTTCACACCATGTGTCTTTCGCAAACGCCTCGACGGTCCAGACGATGATCGGTTTTCCTTGGAGCGACAACATCAACTTGTTCTCATCGGCTCCCATGCGCTTGCCTTTCCCGGCAGCCGGGATGACGACCGTGTAACGTACCATCACGTTCACCTCTCTTCGTGAAAAAAGAGAGCGCTGATGCGTCTCTTTTTTCATACTTATTCAGGGCGAGCAAAAATCATTCGGCCCGCGGATGTTTGGAGTACGCTCGTCACGACGACAGGAAGTGTCTTCGAGATGAGCTTGCGTCCGCCTTCGACAACGACCATCGTCCCGTCTTCGAGGTAAGCGACCCCTTGGTTTTGTTCTTTCCCTTCTTTGATGACCGTCACGACCATCTCTTCTCCGGGAATGACGATCTGTTTGACCGAGTTGGCCAAATCATTAATGTTGAGCACCGGTACGTTTCGGACTTCACACACTTTATTCAAGTTGTAATCGTTCGTCACGACAATGCCTTTCTTTAACTCGGCGAGCTTGATCAATTTAATATCGACTTCGGCTACGTCTTCAAAGTCACCATCGTAAATCTCGACCTCGATTCGATCGTTGTTTTGGAGCTCTTTTAAAATATCCAGACCGCGTCGGCCTCGATTCCGTTTAAGCGTATCCGACGAGTCGGCGATGTACTGCAACTCTCCGATGACGAACTGAGGAACGATGAGCGTCCCTTCGATGAATCCGGTCTTCGAAATATCGGCGATCCGACCATCGATGATCACACTCGTATCTAATATCTTGTCGTTCGAGCGGCGTAACGGTTCCGCTTCCGGCTTGTCCCGTTCACTTTTCACGAACAACTTGATCCATTCGTTCCGCTTCCGGTAACCAACGGCAAATCCAAAGTAACCGAACAGGGCAGTCACAAAAATCGGAACAATCTTACTGAGTAAGAAGATGTCCGTGACCTCAAGCGATACACTGATCAAAAAGGCAATCAATAAACCGATGATCAATCCGATTGAGCCGAATAAAATATCGCCGACCGGTAAATGGACGAGCCGTTCTTCGACAAAACGGATAAATTTGACGATTGCATCAGTCAAAAATAAACTGAGAATGAAGAAGATAAGTCCACCAATCAAACTAGCAACGTAAGGAATCGTCAACCATGCCGGCACGCTGACCCCGAGGTCATCAAGAAGCACCATCGCTTCGATCATGCCAAACCACCCGACGACGAGTCCAATCAAAATAAATCCGAGTCGCACTGAAATCTTCACTCATTCCACCTCCTTCTATTGAATTAAAATTTCAAAAAAATAACACTTATATTGTAACACGGTTCTTTTAAACGCGTTCGTTACAAAGCGTTAAAAACTGCCAGAAGCGCCCCGTCAAAACGGGATGGCGAGTTGGAGCGCTTCATCGACAGTACTGACACCGACCACATCGATACCAGGTGGGGCGGTCCAGCCCCCTAGGTTATTCTTCGGAATGATCGCACGTGTGAAACCGAGCTTGGCCGCTTCCGCGACACGTTGCTCAATCCGTGACACACGGCGCACTTCCCCGGTCAACCCGACCTCGCCGATGCAGACATCAGTCGGACGAGTCGGGCGGTCCCGGAAACTCGAGGCGATGGAAATACAAATCGCCAAGTCGATCGCCGGTTCATCGAGCTTGACCCCGCCCGCCGCCTTCAAATAAGCGTCTTGCGTTTGCAGCAAGAGACCCGAACGTTTCTCCAGCACGGCCATGAGAAGGGCGACCCGGTTTTGGTCGATTCCCGTTGCCATCCGGCGCGGGTTCCCGAACGACGTCGGGGAAATGAGTGCCTGCAGCTCGACGAGTACCGTCCGTGTCCCTTCCATCGACGCGACGACCGTCGAGCCTGAGACGCCTGCCGTCCGTTCTTCGAGGAAAATCTCTGACGGGTTGAGCACTTCCTCAAGGCCGCCTTCTTTCATCTCGAATATTCCAATCTCGTTCGTTGAACCGAACCGGTTTTTGACGGCCCGTAAAATCCGGAACGTGTGGTGACGTTCTCCTTCAAAATACAGAACAGCATCCACCATATGCTCGAGCAGACGCGGTCCGGCAATCGATCCTTGCTTCGTCACGTGGCCGACGATAAAGACGGCGACCCCTCGTGTCTTGGCAATTTTCATCAGCGCAGCCGTACATTCCCGCACTTGGGCGACGCTGCCTGGCGCCGATTGGATTTCATCCATATATACCGTCTGAATCGAGTCAATAATGACGAACCCAGGTTCCTCTTCATCGATGACCCGTTCGATCATGAGCATGTCCGTCTCGGCGAGAACGTATAAATCCTGTGTCGGTAACCCGAGTCGTTCCGCGCGCAGCTTTGTCTGCTTCAACGATTCTTCCCCGGAAATATATAGCACTTTCCGACCGCTATGGGCGAGATGTGCACTCACTTGCAGGAGAATTGTCGACTTCCCGATCCCCGGGTCCCCACCGACGAGGACGAGCGAGCCCGGGACAATTCCACCCCCGAGCACCCGGTCGAACTCTTGACTGTTCGTATGCACACGTGTTTCTTCTTGGGAAACGACGTCTGAGAGACGCTCTGGCTTCAGTTGTCGCGACGAACTATGGACAAACGCAGCTCCCCGTTTCGCTTTCTTTTCTTCAACAAATTCTTCGACGAGCGTGTTCCACTCGTTACATCCCGGACAACGGCCCATCCATTTTGCGGATTCATAGCCACAAGACTGACATACGTACTTCGTTTTAATTTTTGCCATGTTATTCCCTTCTGTCTAAAAAAGCCCCCTCAAAAGAGAGAGGGAGCTCCGTATTTACTGGACGACACCTTCGTTGCGGACGATGAATTCACCATCTTGAACATCGAGAGCCACTTTACTGCCTTTCGTGATTTCCCCGCTGAGCATCGATTCTGAGAGTCGGTCTTCCACCTCGCGCTGGAGCGCACGGCGGAGCGGACGAGCCCCGTACTCAGGGTCATAGCCGACGACGGCAATCTTCTCAAGCGCCGATTCCGTCAAGGTGAAATCGATGCCTTGCTCGCCAAGTCGGTCTGTGAGCGTCTTCGCCATAAGTTTGACGATTTCTTGGATATGCTCTTTTTGAAGCGAATGGAAGACGGTGATCTCGTCGATCCGGTTCAAGAACTCAGGCCGGAACGCTTTTTTCAATTCTTCCATGACTTTATCTTTCATTTCCGTATATTCACGTTTCACGTCATCTTCGACGGTGAAACCGACATATTTGTTCCGTTTAAGTGCGGCCGCACCGACGTTTGACGTCATGATGATGACCGTGTTACGGAAGTCGACCGTACGACCTTTCGAGTCGGTCAGACGCCCGTCATCGAGCACTTGGAGCAAGATGTTGAACACTTCAGGGTGAGCTTTCTCAATCTCATCAAGCAAGATGACCGAGTATGGCTTACGACGAACTTTCTCCGTCAACTGACCGCCTTCTTCGTATCCGACATACCCTGGAGGCGACCCGACGAGACGGCTCGTCGCATGTTTTTCCATATACTCCGACATGTCGATTCGGATGATCGCATCCTCGTCACCGAAGAGCGCCTCAGCGACAGCACGCGCTAGTTCCGTCTTCCCGACACCGGTCGGTCCGAGGAAAACGAATGACCCGATCGGACGTTTCGGATCTTTCAGTCCGGCCCGGGCCCGGCGAATCGCACGCGAGATTGATTTGACGGCTTCATCTTGACCGATGACCCGACCGTGTAAGATCGACTCGAGCTTGAGGAGACGGTCTGTCTCCTCTTCGGCAATTTTTGTCACCGGCACACCCGTCCAGCTTGCGACGACTTGAGCGATATCTTCTTTCGTCACTTCAAGCTTTTCATTACCTTGCTTGTTCTGCCATTCTGATTTGAGGTGCTCGAGTTCATCGCGAAGCTTCTGTTCTGTATCACGAAGCGAAGCCGCTTTTTCAAACTCTTGGCTCTGGACGGCCGCATCTTTTTCTTTACGGATCGATTCGAGACGTGCTTCAAGCTCTTTTAAGTTCGGCGGCGCCGTGAATGAACGGAGGCGAACTTTCGAAGCCGCTTCGTCGACGAGGTCGATCGCTTTATCTGGAAGGAACCGGTCCGAAATATAGCGGTCAGATAAGACAACCGCTTCATGAATCGCCTCATCCGTAATTGTGACACGGTGGTGAGCCTCATAGCGGTCACGCAAACCGAACAAAATTTGTTCAGCCTGGTCCGTCGTCGGCTCATTCACTTGAATCGGTTGGAAGCGGCGTTCGAGTGCGGCATCCTTCTCAATGTATTTCCGGTACTCGTCAAGCGTTGTTGCACCGATACATTGGAGCTCACCTCGCGCGAGCGACGGTTTCAAGATGTTCGAGGCATCGATCGCCCCTTCGGCTCCACCCGCCCCAATCAACGTGTGTAACTCGTCGATGAAGAGAATGACGTTGCCGGCCTGGCGAATCTCGTCCATGACTTTTTTCAATCGGTCTTCAAACTCACCGCGGTATTTCGTTCCCGCGACGAGCGTACCCATGTCGAGCACCATGACGCGTTTGTTGCGAAGCGTCTCCGGCACTTCATTGTTAATGATCTGTTGCGCGAGTCCTTCGACAACTGCCGTCTTACCGACACCTGGCTCTCCAATCAAGACCGGGTTGTTCTTCGTCCGGCGAGACAACACTTCGATGACCCGTTGAATTTCACCGGCACGGCCGATAACAGGGTCGAGACGTGACTCACGGGCTTGTTGCGTCAAGTCGCGGGCCAAGCCATCAAGTGTCGGTGTCGCAGCGCTCGTGCCTGGTTGTGATGCGTTTGACGACGATTCCGTGTTCCCGAGAAGTTGAAGCACTTGTTGCCGTGCTTTCGTCAAGCTGATACCAAGGTTGTTCAAGACGCGGGCAGCGACGCCTTCGCCTTCACGAATCAATCCGAGTAAAATATGCTCTGTCCCGACGTAAGAATGACCGAGTTTACGGGCTTCATCCATCGAGAGCTCGATTACTTTTTTCGCACGCGGCGTGTAGTGGATTGTCGACCCGTTCTCAGAACCACGGCCAATCAACGCCTCGACTTCTTGTTGAATCTTCTCAGAAGTTAGACCGAGGGCGAACAACGCTTTGGCAGCAATCCCTTCACCTTCACGGACAAGTCCGAGCAAGATATGTTCCGTACCAATATTATGATGGCCAAGTCGTACCGCTTCCTCTTGTGCTAAAGCTAATACGCGCTGAGCTCGTTCTGTAAATCGACCAAACATCATTGACAAAACCTCCTTAGAGTTGGATCAAACTAAACCATGATCTAACGTTCGACGTACGAGAGTCGCTCGTTCGCGATCTCGTTCTTTCGTAGATAATGTTTTCCCGAAATGTTTTTGTAGGAAACCTGATTGTAGGCGGACAATCAAATCATGAAACTGCGGTGGACTCCAGTCGGACAAAATACCGAGGTCACTCGCTAAATGTAAATCGGATAACCGTTCAATCGCCTCTGTCGACGACAATAATTTGGAATACCGTAAAATCCCGTAAGAACGATAAAACTGATCTTCCAATTCATCTTGATTACTGTTCAGGAGTTGTTCTCGGGCTTGACGTTCCGCGTGGACGACTTGTTCTGTGATTTCCATAAAATCAGATAACAACTGCGATTCATCGCTACCAAGCGTCCGTTGATTCGATAACTGGAACAAACGCCCGGCTGCGTCACTGCCTTCTCCGTAACGTCCTCGAATCGTGTATCCGAGTTTGCGAAGTTCTACTAATATAGGAGTTATTCGTCCCGTTAACGTCAGACCCGGCAGGTGCAGCATGACCGATGCGCGAAGTCCGGTACCGATGTTGCTCGGACACGTCGTCAAATAGCCAAGCTCTTCATCGAAAGCGTATGGGAGCGACTCGCCACAGAGCGCGTCGACTCGTTTCGCAAGTTCGAACGCTTCTTGGACTTGATAGCCGGGAAGCAACGTTTGGATGCGCAAATGATCTTCTTCGTTAATCAACACGCTGATCGTCTCGTCTTCACTCAGGAAAACAGCACTCTCATCTTTTTCCGCAATCGTCGGGCTGATCAAATGCTTTTCGACGAGAGCTTGCCGCGTCACTTGATCATAGGCGCGCATATGCAAATATTCAAAGCCTTGTAAGCCGCCCAAGGCCGTCTCGATGCGTTCGCATAGCTGACGCTGTCCTTCTTGAGACAATGTCGGAGAAAAGACGATGTCTTTTAAATTGCGTGCCAAACGAATTCGTGTCGAGATGACAAGATCATCAAGCTTGGCCCGTTCTTTCATTTTTGGACCGAGTGGATGTTTGAGGAATGTCTCCATCACGCCTCACCTTGCCCTTTCAGTTGCGTCATTTCTTTTTTGATGCGTGCCGCTCGTTCATAATCTTCTTGTTCGACGGCCCATTCTAACTCCCCTGCTAACTTTACAAGACGTTCGCCGATTCGCTCATCCGGTGTGCGTAACGCGTCAGGTACCGACCCGACATGATGGTCATGCCCTTGCTGGTACTGACGTGTCATTTTAATCAACTCTTCACGGAAGACCGTGTAGCATGAGGCGCAGCCCGCTTTTCTTAGATGCGTCATCTCGCTCTGTGTCATCTGGCAAGTTGGACACCGCTTCACGACAGGAACGTAATCGGCCATCACTTCGACTGTACAGTTCCGACATAGTTTTCGTTCGACTGGGACCCCGTTTTCCAACATAACGACTTCATTGACGGCAGGACGCCGTTTACACCGTTCGCATAACATGTCTTAAGCCTCCGTCAGTGATAACTAAGTAACTTCATCAGGGCGAGTAGCTGCTGTCTTCGAATCAGATAGCGGTCGTCGGCGTTCAAGCCGAGCGTTTCGTCGGACAACAAGTGGTACAGTAAACGGACATCCCGCTCGCTCAACATACCTTCTTCAAATAAACGGATCAAAATGTTTTCAACAAGTTGTTCCGTCAGACGAGGATGGTCTTGTAAAATGTCCATTAAACTCGTCAGCAAGTCTTGTTTCTCGTGAAGAATGACACGACGAATTCGAATATAACCGCCCCCACCTCGCTTACTTTCTACAAGGTAGCCTTTTTCGACCGTAAAACGTGTATTGATGACATAGTTGATTTGAGACGGAACACATTCAAAACGTTTCGCGATATCTTGTCGTTTGATTTCAATCGCTTCTGCCTGACTTTCCTTCAGCACTTGCTTCAAATACTGTTCGATTACATCAGATATGTTTCTCATCTCCACCACCCTCTGACCATCTTTGACTTTTGATTTTATTCTATCACTGATTTAAAAAAAGGCAAACGAAAAGCGACGACGCAAATGCATCGTCGCTCAAAAGAAAAGACGACCAAGCATGTGCTTGGTCGTCTTTCATATGGCCTGGCAACGTCCTATCCTCACAGGGGGAGACCCCCAACTACTTTCGGCGCTGAAGCGCTTAACTTCCGTGTTCGGCATGGGAACGGGTGTGGCCGCTTCGCTATCGCCACCAGACAA
>NZ_SJUQ01000022.1:0-54036 GCF_004337045.1 Exiguobacterium sp. SH5S4 | reverse complement strand
ACAGCGTCGCCCCGAGGGCACGCCGACTCCCGGGGGAACAGCGGGCAAGGCGAGACCCAGCAGCGACATCGTCGCGATGCGGCTCGCTGACCGCCCCCAGGAAAGCGGCGTGCCGGACAGGGCGGCTTGAAGGGCAATGAAAGCAGAGGAGCGCCATCCCATCCGGGATGACGCTCCTCTGCTCAAAATTATTTGAAGTTTTTCAGTGCCCTCCACGTGGGAAGAGATGTTTTTCAGCTTAGTAGATGCCGACCGCGTCAAACGATTTCGCGGCAGCAACGGCTTGTGTGCTCGTCGAACCGTAAAGGTCTTTAGCCGATTGGACGACCGCTTGGCGAAGACTCGAGAAGTTCGAAGTCGGTGTCAAGTAGACCGTGAGGGCGCGGTAGTAGATGTCCCCCATCTCCATGACGCCGACACCTTGGACCGAGACACCGTAATGCGATCCGCCATTCCCTAACAAGTAGGCCGCTTTGTTGACGATTCCTGAGTTGATATGGACACCGCCATTGTCTTGCGTTCCTGTATAACGCACCGAATAGTGATCCGGGTCACCGTAAGCGGCCGGGTTCGACATCGAACGTAGAGCGTCCCCCGCAACGCCTGGCGTGTAGATATCCTCCCCGACCAACCAGTCAAAGTTCGATCCGACACTGTATTCGGCGACCGTACCAAAGATATCAGACACCGCTTCGTTGATCGCACCCGATTCGTTCTGGTAGATCAAGCCGGCCGTGTACTCGGTGACGGCGTGTGACAACTCGTGGGCGACGACATCGAGCGCACCCGAGAGGTACGTGAACGTCTGTCCATCCCCGTCCCCGTAAACCATCTTGCTGCCGTCCCAGAACGCGTTGTTGTAACTGCGGCTGTAATGGACCGTCGAGTTGAGAGCCGCCCCGTTGTTGTCGTAACTATTGCGGCCGTAAGTGTTTTTGAAGAAATCGTACGTTTTAGTCGCATTCACGTGCGCACTGACCGCGGCCCGATCATACGTCGTGTTCAAGACGTTATCGACATCGGCCCAAAGTGATCCGGGAAGACGTGTCCGGTTGCCGGCATCGTACGTATAGATGCCTTTACCGCGCGTCGAGTCTTGTAAATAGTAATATGAACCGCTCTTCGTCGTCTTGAACGTTTGGCTCTGTCCGAGCACGTCGATGCCCGTTCCGGTAAACGTCGTTCCTGTGACGCCGTTCACCGGTTTGGCGTGGGCCAACTGGTTGTATTTGTTCAACACCTCGCCGCTCGCCGCATCGATGAAGTACGTCCAACGTGATGGTTCCTCAGCATCAAGGATCGTCCCGGTCACCTCATAGGCATAAGCCGCTTCACCTTTGTTCGGGTAGATGACGAGTTCCGCTGCCGGCTCGAGCTCGTAGGCGCCTGTATGACCGACAAGTTCTTTATAGCGGGCGATCGCTTTTCGTTCGTTCAGTTTGATCGATTTATGTAGTCCTTTCAGTTGCTTCGTGTCATCGACGACCGTCTTCAATTGCCCGGCCTCGTCGACCACTCCGACGACGATACCGCCGAATACGGGAACACCGTCCACCGTCTGTTGGAGTTTGACGACTTGTCCGACTTTGTCGCGCTTCGATTCGATCGTCTTGAATTCTCCTTTCGCTTTGGCGAACTCTTTGACGATCGTCGCCGGCGCCTCAGTCGATGGTTTTGTCAACGTGCCTGTCTTCAGTTCTGCCGCCCCGGCGAATTGTGGAACGAGTAAGACGCCTGCGATCAATGATGTCGATAAAACTTTTTTCATATGTGTTTCCCTCCTTATGTGGTGTCTCTTACTTTACATAGTTTCCCACAGTTAAGGAATCCAACTTATTGATTATTTTGACAATTCTAACTATTGAGACATTTAACCTATTCAGTCTTCCTGTTTAGTGCTTTCAACCGTATAAAAAAAGCGTCACCGGGATGGTGACACTTTCTCATTTAATAGACATCTTTTTGGGTGAAGTGATAGAACGCGTACGCCAACGCCGCGAGCGTCCAAACTAAAATGACGATGAGCGAGAACGGCAGTGTCATCCCATCGATCGGCGGGGCTTGTCCCTCGAGATAGGTATGAAGACCGAAGTTGACGTTCACCAAGTATTTCGAGCTGTCCCAGTTCGACCCGAGCGACGTGAGGAGTGGTCCTGAAATGAGGATGGCCATCATGATCCCGATCCCGGTCGCCGTATTTTTGACGAGGACCGAAATCATGAGTGCGATCGTACCGACGGCCGCCACGACGAACCACGATAGACCGACCGACATGAGCAAGTATTGCCACATCGGCAGCGTATGGACGAAGTCGGTCGAGAACGTCCCGGTCGCTGAGGCCTGGAATCCGGTCAAGATCGGTGCGGTCCAACCGTCCCATCCGAGCACGATCCCGGAAATGGCGTAACTGACGAACGCCGTGATGAAGATGAGGATCGATGTGTACAACAGCGTCGTCATCCATTTCGCCAACAAAATCTTAAAGCGCCGGACCGGACGTGACAACAGCGTCTTGATCGTCCCGTCGTTATGCTCGCCGCTGACGATGTCTGCCATCAGAACGATGATGAACAGCGGCAGGACGAGCGTCGTCCCTTGGGAGAAGAAGACACGCATGAACGTCGGCGCCCCAGGATAACTCGGGTTGATGTCGTTATCTAAGTAGTATTGATTTTGTTGCACTTGGAACTCGAGGATTTGCCGGAACTCGTCTTGGACGTTCGCCGAGGCGAGCCGGTTTTGCGTATCGACGATTTCTTGTTGCAGGTCGACACGCCAGTCGATCGTCCCTTGCTCTTCACGCTGCTTCTCGATTTGACGATAGTTGGCGTACGTGAACATCGAGACGAGTACGACGAGGATGACCGAGACGACCAATAGCCGTCGTTTCTTATGGATCTTCAACACTTCGTTACGAATCAGGCCGAGTAAAGATGGATTAGACAATATGGTCACCCCCGGTCAATGTGATAAACAGTTCTTCGAGCGTCTGAACACGTCGTTCGAGACCGAAGACTTCCACATCACGATCAAGCAAATAACGGTTTAATCGGGCCGTGTCTTCTAAGTTCATCGAGACACGAATCGTCCGTTCGTCGACGACGTCCGCCTGCTCGATCGATTCAAAACCACGAACAATCGGCAACACCGCAAAACTGTCCGCCACGTGAACGTCGACTGTCGACGCCAATTCGTTGATCAGTTCTTGAACGGTACCGACTTTCACAATTTTGCCGCGCGACATGATGGCGACACGGTCAGCAAGCAACTCGATTTCCGCCAAGATGTGGCTTGAAACGAGCACACTGAGCCCGGTCTCTTCGACGAGGCGACGGATAAACAGTCGCAAATCACGGATCCCCATCGGATCGAGCCCGTTCGTCGGTTCATCTAAAATCAACACACGCGGGTTATTGAGCATCGCCTGCGCGATTCCAAGCCGTTGGCGCATCCCGAGCGAGTACGTCTTCACTTTGTCATCGATTCGGGCCGTCAAATCGACGAGGTCGATCACTTCCTGAATCCGGGCCTCCGTGATACCCGGTAACATGCGCGCGAACACGTTCAAGTTCTCGCGGCCGCTCAAAAACTTATACAGCTCAGGGTTCTCGACAATCGCCCCGATCTGGTTCATCGCTTGGACGAACTGGCGCTCGACGCCAAAACCACAAATCGAGACGGACCCTTTCGTCGGTTTGATCAAGCCGACGATCATCCGGATCGTCGTCGTCTTACCGGCGCCGTTCGGTCCTAAAAAGCCGAACACTTCCCCAGGAAACACATCGAACGAGATATCGTCGATAATGGTTTTTTTTCCGATTACTTTTGTCAAATGGTCTATTTTCAATGTTGGTTGCATCGTCTCACCTCAACTCTATTCTAGCGGACTCGTCCGCTTCTGTCCTATTCGAACATTCACATAGGGCAGGTTCAAATATATTTGATATGATGGTTACATAGAAAGCGAGGTCATCAGATGAAAAATGGGAAATGGTATGCCTTTTTAATCGGCTCTGTCTTGTTGACGGCAACGGCCTTGTTTGGGCTGTGGATTGGGTATCAAGACATCGTCAATCCGCCAGAGCGTACATTATCAATTAGTGAAGAAGCAAGACCTGAACCGGACGGCGAGATTTATGTCGCCCTCGGCGATTCAATCACGCGCGGCGTCGGCTCGACGTCAGGTGCCGGTTACGTTCAACCGGTCCGCGCCGCTCTCGAAAACCAAGATATCCGGACACAAAACTTGGCCATATCGGGGGCACGCACCGAGGACCTGCTCGCTCAGCTCGCTCAGCCGGAAGTTCAGCGGACAATCAAAAACGCCCGCTACATCACGCTCACGATCGGCGGCAACGACCTGTTCAACCGGGGCGAGAACGTCGATAACTTCGAATCCGTCGATATCGAACAAGTCGTCACGTACGCTAAAGCAAACTTAAATGATATCTTTGCACAAATCCGTGGTCTGAACGACTCGGCTCAAATCGTCTATATCGCCCTCTACAACCCGTTCCCCGAGAACACGAACGGACAGGCGTTCAACCAGCTGATTCTCGACTGGAACGCTGCGGCGGCTAATCTTGGGAATACGTACCGCATCGACGTGATCGATCCGTTCGCGTACGTGAGCGACGTCACCC
This sequence comes from Exiguobacterium sp. SH5S4, assembly GCF_004337045.1. Taxonomy (NCBI): domain Bacteria; kingdom Bacillati; phylum Bacillota; class Bacilli; order Caryophanales; genus Exiguobacterium; species Exiguobacterium sp. SH5S4. Next base: position 49,393 of record NZ_SJUQ01000022.1, on the reverse strand, counting down.
GAGACCTCGCAAGCGACCAGTTCCACCCGAGCGATCGGACGTATGGAAAGTTTGCCGAAGACATTTTGTTCATCCTCGACTAAACACGTTTGGCCTGATCCATGTGATCAGGCCATTTTTACCGTTCATATTGGATGAGCCACGTCTCGTCGACTCGTTTCATCGCCGTGCCGTACCAACCCGTCTTCAACAATTCGACTTGCCCGTCCGTATCACTCATCTCAAGCCACGCCGTCTCACCTAACGGTCGCCAACCCGTATGCAGTTCTTTCATAAAGATATAACGAAGTTTACCGCCATACTTTTGTTTGAGGGCGCCGATTCTTAGGCCCAGGACAAACTTGTCCTTCAAGCTCGGGATGTTGAACGGGGCGACGGTCGCACAGACGAGGTCAAACCGCTCGTCTTGGCTCAACTCTTCCATCAACAGCTTCCCTAAATGCTGCTGCAAACGGTAGCCCCGATAAGACGGATCGACGTTCGTCACCTCCTGATAGATGATGCGATCGAGCTCATCCTCACGCCGCCCGATGTCACGACCTAAATGTTCGTCATCGAGCGGCGGGATGAGCAACGCCCGAAACGCGATCAACACCCCTTGATGGAACGCGCCGATGATCGTCTGATCCGACAATAGCTTCATGAATTCGTCTGTCGTGAGCGCTTGGTAATGGCTACCTTCGGCCAGATCAGCAATCACGGTTTGTTGCACCGCTTCGATGGCCGTCAAGTCCATATCGGTCAGATGCCGAACGTCGAGTTCAAGTCCATTGCATTCACCGTGCCACATGATCGGCGCCTCCGACTTCGTAGTAATCGGTCGTCAGGCGGCGGAGTATGTCCTCATCGACGTCGACACCTAGACCCGGGCGGTCGTTCAAGCGGATGAACGGTAAATCGTACGTCAAATTGCCGACGTCCGTAGCGAACCGGAGCGGGCCGGTCAGTTCGACCGATTGAACGATTTTGCTCGAGAACGCGACGTGGAAGCCCGCGCTCGAGGCGATCGACGATTCGACCATCGAGCCGATTTGACACTCGATACCGGACATCTCGGCCATATGGACGAGTTTTTTCGCCGGATAGATGCCACCGCACTTCATCAATTTCACGTTCACTTTATGCGCCGCTTGCATCATCGTCAAGCGGCGCATGTCGGCGACACCCCGTACCCCTTCGTCAATCATAAGCGGGACCGATATTTTGCCTTTGACTTCGAGCATTCCTTCAAAATCGTCGGCTTTGACCGGTTGCTCGACCCAATCGATATCGAACGGTTCAAGCTTACGCATCGCCTGCAGCGTCTTCGCCGCGTTTACCCAGCCTTGGTTGACATCAACACGGATTGGGACGTCAGGACCGACCGCTTGCCTTACTGCCGCGACACGACGGACGTCCGAGGCGACATCGACGCCGACTTTCATTTTGACGGCCGTGTAACCTTCTCCGACCTGTTCCGACGCTTCCGCCGCCATCGCTTCAGGCTCACCGATACTTAAGACGTGTGTGACCGGGAAGGCGTCGTGATAGCGTCCGCCGAGCAACTCGTAGATGGGTTGCCCGAGCTTCTTCCCGATCAAGTCATGACAAGCGATATCGAGCGCTGCCTTGGCCGCTGGAACGTCGCGGATGGCCCGTTCCATCTCGTCGTGAATCCGTTCTAGATGCATCGGGTTCCGTCCGATCAACAGTGGACCGAGCAAGTGGCGAATGACACTGATCGTACTCTCAAGCGACTCGCCCGTCACGTGTTCGTCGGCAACCGCCTCACCGTACCCGACGAGACCGCATTCGGTCGTCATCTTGACGATCACCGACGGCATGACGTCATAGCGATGGTAGCTGACGATGAACGGGACTTTGAGCGGTAGTTCAATCGCAAACAGTTCTATTTTTTCTAGTTTCATGATAAGTGCTCCTTTACATTTAAAAGTTCATTGTATATATTGTCGTTAAATAGTCGCTAAATTGCAAGGAGGAGTTTTCGCATGTCGCTTCATTTAGCAATCGTCGGTTCAACCGACTTCGTCGCTACCATCACGGCGCTGGCCCCCGATTATGAAGACGTTCGCTTCGCCTACTATACGTATCAACATCCGCACGAGGCGGCCACGATCGCCAAACAGCTCGGTTCGTTCGACGGCGTCTTCTTCTCTGGCTCGTTCCCTTATTCCTACGCGCTGCCTTATCTCAGTTCGAGCCTGGCGCACCACGTCGTCCAAGACGAGACCGTGCTGTTGACGACGCTCCTGTCGGCGGCGCTCACTCGTGCCGTCTCCCTCGAACACGTGTCGATCGATGTGATCGAGCCGAAACGGTTGGCGTCGATTTTATCGTCCCTCCCCGCAGTGACGACACCACCTCGTTTAATGAAGATTCATCCTGACGTCGACTTTCAAGACGTATTCGCGTTTCATGCGGACTTACAACCCGCTCAAACGAACTTGGCCTTGACGAGCATCGAGCGTGTCCACCGCCAATTGCAAGAGCAAGGCTATGAGAGTCAGCTCATGATCGAGCCGCCGAGTACGATCCGGTACCACCTCGAGCAACTGATTCAACGTGTTCGTCAACTATTGGCGGACAACGCTCAATTTTCAATCATTTTATACGATACCGATTCCGAGGCGCTCCGCGACCATTTGGCAACGGTACACTACATCGGCGGACATCTCGAAACGACGGACGGTCCCTCGACCGCTCTACTGACGACGAAAGGCGAGACGATCAACGCCCTCGAAGAAAACACGCTCGCCCCCGCGTCTTTTGACTATTCAATCGGGATCGGCTACGGCACCCAATACCAACAAGCTTACGAACATGCACAAATCGCCTTGTCTGCAGCCACCGACGAACGAGTCCGCATCGTTGACGACTCGAAGCGATTGTCTTTCCCGAAACGCGACGACGTGATTTCTTACCGTGTGACCGAAGAAGTTGCGTTCGATATCGTCAAACAAGTCGGCATCAGCCCGGCCAACGCCGGCAAGATCATCCGGTTCTCGAAACGTAAACTCGAGTTCACCGCCAAAGAGCTGACCGACTACTTGAACGTCTCGCGACGGACGACCGAGCGGCTCATCAAAAAATTACACGACGCCCAGCTCGTCCGTGTCATCGGTGAAGAAATGAGTTACGCCCAAGGCCGCCCCCGCGCCGTCTATAAATTCAATTTCCCGGCCTAGAGGGCCGGGAAATTTTTATAATGCCGCTTGATCTTCGACTTGTGTTTCTGCTTGCAACACCGTGATCCGTTCGATCGTGAACCCTGTGAACGCATAGATGATCGAGATGACCGGGACGACGAAGTTGAGCACGGCGTACGGCGCGTACTCGAACGCCCCGACACCGAGCGTCCCGAGAATGAACACCCCGCACGTGTTCCACGGGATGAACACTGACGTCAGCGTGCCGCCGTCCTCGAGCGCCCGGGACAAGTTCTTCGAGTGGAGCCCCATCTTCTCATAGGCCCCGGCAAACATGCGTGCCGGCACGACGATCGATATGTATTGCTCGGAACACGTCGCGTTCGTCGCAATCCCGGCGAGAATCGTCGACGCGATCATCGATCCGGCCGTCTTCGCCAGTTTGACGATCTGGTTCATGATTGATTGCAGCATCCCCGAATACTCCAAAATCCCCCCGAACGTCATCGCGACGATCGTCATCGAGACGGTATACATCATCGCGTCAAGCCCACCCCGACTGAATAAGTTATCGACGAGCTCATTGCCGGTGTCGATGACATAGCCGCTTTGAAGCGCACCGACGCTATCCGAGAGCGATCCGCCTTGAATGACGACTTGGGCCAGGAAGCCGAGCGCGATCCCGACGACGAGTGCCGGGATAGCCGGTACTTTTTTCGTGACGAGCACGATGACCGCGAGCGGAATCAGTAGCAACCAAGGCGAGATGACGAAACTGTCCTCCAAAATGCCGAGCGTCTGCACGATATCTGAAGGATTCGTCGCCGTATCATTGAAACGCGTCCCGAGCCACCAATAGACGCCGAGCGCGATGATGAGTCCCGGAATCGTCGTATAAAGCATATGACGGATGTGGACGAACAAGTTCGTATGCGTCAAACCGGCCGCAAGGTTCGTCGTATCCGACAGCGGCGACATCTTATCGCCGAAGTAGGCGCCCGAGATGACGGCACCTGCGACCATCGGCGCCGGAATCCCCATGCTGAGCCCAATGCCCATCCCGGCGACACCGATCGTCCCCATCGTCGACCACGAACTGCCGATCGACAAAGCAACGACCGCACAGATGAGACAGATCGTCACGAGGAAGTAGGCCGGCGAGATGATCTTTAACCCGAAATAAATCATTGTGGCGACGACGCCTCCCCCGATCCAGGCGCCGATCGTCAAACCGACCAAGATGATGATGACGACCGCCGGCAAGGCGAGCCGTATCCCCTTGTACATCATCTCCTCGATGTCTTTCCATTTGTAGCCGTGACGCCACGCGACAAGCGAAGCGGTCGCCGTCCCGACGATGAGCGGGATGTGTGGCCCTTGCTCGAGTTTGACGATGGCGACGAGCATGACCCCAATCATGACAAGTAGCGGCAACAACGCCCAACCAAGCTTCATGTCTTGCCTGTTCCCCTGCAGTTCCATGTAAATTCCTCCCCGTTAGCGAAAATTCAGAATTGTCGTTATATTGTCGCTAATGAAATTATGATAACGCTTACATGAGAAGTTGGCAACAAAAAAATGGACGGCAAGCTCACGCCCCGTCCATTTCGTTTCACTTTATCGTATTGCAACCGCTCGGCGTAGCGTCTCGGCGAGCAAAGCCGCCCCTTCAGGCAAGACGTCGCGGTCGAACGTCATCTGCGGGTGATGCAGTCCCGGCGTCAAATTTGCCCCGATCCCGATCATTGTGGCATCGAGTCCCGGTTTCTCGACCGTGTAAAAATGAAAATCGTCACTTCCTGACGTCACGATGCGATTGACGAGCGCGTCCTCGCCATGGAGTGCGATGATCGCTTCCGCTGCAATCCGGCTCGAGTGTTTCCCGATCTCGGCACCCGGCGTGAAGTCTTGCCATTCCAACTCGATCTCGACGCCATGCAGCACGCTAATTTGATGTAACATCGTCTCGAGACGGTCACGAAGCTCGAGCAGTTCTTTATTTTGCTGGGCCCGCACGTCAATCGAGAACGTGGCGTTGCCCGGAATGATATTCATGTTGTCACTTCCTGCCTGGACACCGGTCAGCTTGATCGAATGCGGCTCAAACGGCGACAGATAGATGCTTTTCAACATCTGTTGGATCGTGAAGACAACGTCGAGCGCATTCTGACCTTGGTGTGGCCTCGCACCGTGGGCATCGTCCCCGATGATCCGTCCTTTCAAGAACAAAGCGGCGCCGTGTTGAATCGCAGCGGCGTATTGGCCGCGCTTCAGCTCTTCGAGTGGGCGCAAATGAATGCCGTATAAGTGGCTGACATCGTCAAGTGCCCCTTTATTGATCATCGCGAGCGAGCCGTTACCTTGTTCTTCCGCCGGTTGGAAGATAATGCGGATCCGTTTCGAGAGCGCCTCGTCCTTCAACAGCTCGAGCGCGCCGAGCACCATGCTTATGTTGGCGTCGTGGCCGCACGAATGGTTGGCCCGGAACTCTCCGTCGACTTGTTGCCATAAGGCATCGATATCGGCTCGGACGGCGATAACGTCGGCACCGGTGCCGATTTCAGCGATGACACCCGTCACGTCGTCAAACGTCTCGTGACGCACGTTCCATGACGCCAAGATGTCCGCAATCGTCTTCGTCGTCTTTTTTTCTTTCCAACTCACTTCCGGATGAGCATGAAAATGCTCGAACCAGCTCAGTACGTTCATAGTCATGATTGATTCCCCCGTTATGTAGTCACAGTTTCTTGACACCTTTGATCAACACCCATTGCAGCGGCAGTCGACCCCATGTCACCCATTTTGGTAACGTCTTGCCACCGATCCGAGACGGTTTGAGTGCCATATTGATGTTTGCCGGGAACACGGCAATCAAAAAAGCTGGCAACGTCTTCTTGACGAAGCCGGTCCCTTTGTTTAAGAGCAACAACACGCCATAGACGACTTCAATCACACCGCTAGCCTGTACCATGAAGCGCTTAAACGGCCATGATTTCGGAATAATCGACATGAAGGCGCGCTCTTGAACGAAATGCATGATGCCGGCCCCTAAAAATAACACACCGTATAACTTACGAATCACGTTATCCCCTCCTTTTTCTAAGCATAACAAAAAAGATGGGCATCGTGCCCATCTTTACAACGCGTCTCCGTTCGCATTTTGAATCTCGACATCGACCGTTTCGGTCTTGCCGTCCCGGACGTACTCGATCATGACGACGCCGTCCGTGTCACGAATCAATTCGCTCCGCAAATCGATGAACGAGGACACGGGTTGATCGTTGATTTTGACGATGACGTCACGAGCCTCAAGGCCCGCTGCCGCCGCCGAACTGTTCGCCTGCACGTCGACGATAATCGTCCCGGCCGTCACCGACTCCGGTAGCTTGATCTGTTCAGTCAAATAACCAGGCGGGAACTCATTAACGTCACGCAATGAGACACCGAGCGACGGATGGTTCACTTCGCCGGTCTGCTCAATTTGATTGATGAGCGGCAACGCGATGTCGACCGGAATCGAGAAGCCGACCCCTTCGACAGAATCGGTCGCGATTTTCATCGAGTTGATCCCGATCAACTGACCGGATTCATTGATCAACGCCCCACCAGAGTTACCGGGGTTGATGGCCGCATCCGTTTGGATGACTTCGGCATTGAAGTCGGCTTGTCCGTTCTCGTCCGTATCGACCGGTACGAGGCGCGACGTCGAAGAGACAATCCCTCGTGTGACCGAGTTCTCAAACTGTCCGAGCGGGTTACCGATGGCGATGACCGTCTGCCCTGGTTTCAATTCGCTCGATTTTCCGATTTTAATCACAGATGGTACGTTGTCCGCATCGACTTCGAGCACGGCCAAATCGTACGTCGCATCGCTTCCCATGAGCTTCGCCTCAGCAGTTGAGCCGTCGTTGAACGTGACGGTCAGACGGTCGGCGCCATTGACGACGTGATGGTTCGTGACGATGTAAGCCGAGCCATTTTCTTTTTTATAGATGACCCCTGATCCGACCCCCGCTTCGACCGCTTCGTTCGAGAATCCGCTCGCCGCGAAGTTGTTCACGGTCACGACTGCCGGTTGTGCCACCGCGACCGCATTGGTGACCGATGTGTCTTTGATGTTCGATGAGGTTTGGACAGGTGTCCCGTCTGGCGTCACATTCGTATTCGACGTAACGTCAGGTGCTTGATCAATAAACGGTAACGCAATCGCACCGGTCAACAACGCCCCGGCGACGCCGCCGATGAACCCTGGGAACATCCGGCTCATGAAAGAGGGCCGAGTGACTTGTTCCGCTTGCGGAGGCTCAGTCGCCCGCTTTGACGAACCTAGCTCTGTATCTAACCAATCTTCATGTCGATTTTGTTCATTTGGCCGATCATTTCGTTCCATAACATGTCATCTCCTCAATGATGTTTCCTCTAACTTCTACCCTGAGTATAATAGAAGCCGGCACCGTTTCATGGAATTGACGGAACGATTACAAGATTCTTCACAATTTGCGTCAATTTCGTCAGACGATGTCGTTCCGTAACGTGCCAAGCCCGGAAATCGTCACTTCGACCCGGTCTCCGGACTGGAGGTAGACTGGTGGCTTCATCCCATGTCCGACCCCGGCTGGCGTCCCGGTCGCAATGATGTCACCCGCTTCGAGCGTCATCCCTGTTGAGAGCGTCCGAATCAGTTCATCGATCGGCCGGATCATGTCATCCGTCGATCCGAGCTGACGGTTTTCGCCGTTCACGTCTGTGCGGATTGACAGTGGAAACTCGAGTTCTTCCGGCGTGACGATAAATGGTCCGAACGGACAGAACGTGTCGAACGACTTGCCGCGGAAAAACTGGACGTGCTGTTTTTGCACGTCTCGTGCCGTAATATCGTTAATGATGGTATACCCAAAAATGTGGTCCTCGACGTCTTGAATGTCGCGTCCTGACTTTCCGATGATGACGGCGAGCTCGCCCTCATAGTCAAGTTGGTCGGTAAGCGCTGCATGACGCTCGACGATGGCATCAGGACCGACGACCGAGGTCGGTGCTTTCGTGAAGATGACGAGCTTACCGGCTCCCGCCGTATCCATCTCTTTCACGTGCTCCTCGTAGTTTTTCCCGATGCAGATGACATTTTTCAGCGGTCGGTAAGGTGCGAGCAGTTTGACGTCTTCGAGCAATCGTACGCTTGCGACGTCTAAATCGATATCTGGCTCGAATTCGCGAGCAATCACTTCTAACAATGAGTTCGTATGTAGTTGATCACTGACGTCATATACTCGGTCCCCTTCGACCACCCCGACTCTTGTCTCCCCTTCGACTTCATAGCTACACCATTTCATAATGATTTCCCCCTTTTTTGTTAGTATACAAAAAATCGGGGCGTTGTCGCCCCGATCATGCTTTGTTCAGAAAAATGATCCGCTGGTTGCTCGACCCCCGGAAACGGAGCGAGCGGTCCATGAGCGGCTGCTCGAAACGCCCGTCGACGAGGACGTCGGCGTGGTCAAGGACGGTGTCGATGTCCTCATTTTCTAGCTGTTGTAGCGCCTCGAACGTGTAGCCAGTATAGATCCAGACGTTCTTCCCGAGTGTCTTGCAACCGCGCACGACCTCCGACAGCTCAGCCGGTTGCAGGAACGGTTCACCGCCCGATATCGTCACACCTTCCCATGCGGCCGTCTCGACACGGTCTAACAACTCTTCGACCGAGATGTCGCGACCGCCTCGCGGATTCCACGATTCAGGGTTGTGACAGCCCAGGCAACGATGCGGACAGCCCGCTGTAAAAATCACGGTTCGAATGCCCGGACCATCTACGACCGATTCTTCAAGTACGGATAGGACGCGCATGATGTTTCACCCTCGCTCGTTCTTCTTCTCGTTTTGCCGAGTTCCATCGATCCATCGTCCCGACCAAATAACCGGTGATACGACGGATCCGCTCGATCTGATCTCGTTCCCCGCACGTCGGACACGACTCGTCGATGATCCCTTCTAGACCGCAACTCCCGCAACGATCGACCGGATGATTGATCGAGCCATAGCCGACGTCATGCGCCCGCATGAGCCGCACGATCGATTCAACCGCTTCCGGGTTATGGGCGAGCGAACCGTCGACCTCGACGTACGTAATATGTCCGGCGTCACATAAGGCGTGGTATGGCGCCTCGATTCGAACCTTGTCCCGGATTGAGACGTGTTGATAAACCGGGACGTGGAACGAATTCGTGTAAAACGCGCGATCGGTCACACCGGCGATCATCCCGAAATCGTGTTGATCGTTTAACACGAACTTCCCGGACAATCCTTCGGCCGGCGTCGCCAGTAGCGAAAAGTTTAAATCATGATCGTCCGCCGCCTGCCTCATCCGGTTCGCGAGATGGGTCACGATATCAAGCCCGAGACGTTCTGCTTCTCTTGATTCAACGTGCGTCCCGCCAACGAGGACACGTAGCGCTTCGGCGAGACCGATGAATCCGAGCGACAACGTCCCTTGTTTTAACACGTCTCGTAATTCCGATTCAGGCAAAAGCGTCTCACTCCCCCGCCAGACATGCTGCGCATAAAGAAAGCGGAATTCGTCCGCATGTCGCTTACATTGATAGTCGAAGCGCTCGAGCAATTGCTCGATGGCGATGTCAACGAATCCATCCAACGTCTTATAAAATGACTCGATATCGGATGACACGAGTGCCATCTTCACTAAATTCAACGTCGAGAACGATAAATTACCTCTTCCGATCGACGTCTCTGCCCCATGACGGTTTCCCATCACCCGCGTCCGGCAGCCCATGTAGGCAACTTCCGAAGCATGTGTCCCGTCATAGTACTGAAGGTTGAACGGCGCATCAACGAACGAGAAGTTCGGGAACAACCGCTTACCCGTCACGCGGCATGCGTGGCGGAACAAATCGACGTTCGGGTCCCCGTCATTGAAATTGACGCCTTCCTTTACTTTGAAGATTTGAATCGGGAAAATCGGCGTCTCCCCGTTGCCTAACCCTCGCTCTGTCGCTTTTAACAACTCGCGGATAAACACTCGTCCCCACCGACTCGTGTCGGTGCCGTAGTTGATCGACACGAACGGAACTTGACCGCCGCCGCGCGAGTGCATCGAGTTGGCGTTATGGATGAACGCCTCGCACGCCTGGTACGTCGCCGAGACGGTTTCCGCTTCAGCGATCTGCTGTTTTTGCTCCACCGTCAGCTCAATCGGTAATCCGTTCAACCGCTCGAGTTGACGTTCATACGTCTTCTCGACGTAAGGAGCGAGATCGACGTCAAACATCGGGAACGCCTGTCCCCCGTGCTGCATGTTCTGATTCGCTTGAAGAATGATCGAGGCGAGCGCCAGCGCCGAACGAATGTCCTGCGGGGGACGAATCGTCCCGTGTCCGGTGTGGAACCCGTTCGCGAGTAACTCTCCGAGCGGGATTTGACAACACGTCGTCGATCCGGTCACATAGTAATCGGCATCATGCACATACAAGTAGTTATCACGGATCGCTAGACGTGACCGTTCCGACAATAGGTACGTGGTCGATAATTGTTTTGACACTTCTGAAGATAAGCGCGCTAGTTTGCCGAGTGGCGACTTCCCGTCGACGTTGGCGTTCTCTTGGATCAAATCTTGATCTGGTAGCACACAGACATCATTATAAAGCTGGAGCATGTTCACTCCGCATCACCTCGCTATATATTGATTATTTAACGGCTGATAACCGATAAAAATTCTATATATAGATTATGTCACGTTTTATCGATTTGAGGCACGTCGATATTGTGACAGTTGCAACCGATCCCGAACGTAAAAAAACAGCCGAATCCCTGATGTGGGCTCGACTGTGCGCTTCGTGATGTATGTCATACTTCTTTGGCTGGCTTGACGATTTTCAGTTCGACTTCTTCTTGCTCTGACTCTTGTGCTTCACGCAATCCTTTAGCGTTCAACCATGTATAGATTGCTCCCATGAATAACGCGCCTCCGATAATGTTTCCGAACGTAGCCGGAATCAAGTTGTGGATGGCTCCAGCAAAGCTGATTGCTTCTGGATGCGGAACAACGAGTGTGAGTGCGAACAAGACGAAGTTGGCGATGACGTGATCAAACCCTGAAGCGAAGAAGACGGCCACTAGGAAGATCATCGAGAAGATTTGGGCAAATTCATTTTTCATTTGTTTCGGCAAGAAGATGGCGAGACAGACCATCCAGTTACAGAAGATGGCTCTAAAAAAGATTTCGACTGTCGTATGATGCATCTTGCTCTCGACGACGGCAAATAACCAGTTGTTCATGCCGAGCTCTTGAATGACTCCAGTCGGCGCGAGCAACAAGGCGAAAAGAATGCCGCCGAGCGCGTTCCCGACGAAGCAAAGCAACCAGACGAGCATCGTATCACTCAGCGTCGTATAGCCACGCATCGTTGAAGTCGTAAAATACATCGTATTCCCGGTAAATAGTTCAGCGCCTCCGTAGATGATCATGACGAGCGCGATCCCGAACGAGAATCCCCCGATGAGCGTCGTAAATGGTGAATCTACAAGATACATGCCGTTGACGACTTTTAATGTGAAGATTGATGCGAACCCGATAAAAATCCCCGCGAGCATTGCCCGTAAAAAATATTCCATCGGCCGATAGTGAATCATCGCTGAGGAAGCCTGTGCTTTCTTCCGTAATGATTCGAGTGCATGGATTTCCATTGATGCCATGTCACAAACCCTTCTTTCTGTTTAAATGAACCATATAATAAGAACAAACATGTGAAATCATTAACAATATAAGCCCGGAGCGACATTTTTGCAACTGCCCATTCGAACTGTTGACATACTTTTCACATCGTAATCGGTTACATTTGTCGGATTTGTGACTAAAAAAAGCGACCCTTCGTAAAGGGCCGCATGAAACCAATTATTCTTTCTCAGAAGACTCTGTCGTCTCATCAGTCGATGCTTTAGTCGATTTTTCTGGAGCTGAAGCTTCTTCACCTTCAGTTTCCTCTTCTTCGACTGCTACCGGCTCGTTCACTGATGCGATTTGAAGATCGCCTTCAGATAAGATTTCGTAATCTTTATTCTTCGGAATATCAGCAACTGTGAGTGAGTCACCGATCCCTAGCTCGCTGACGTCGAGCTCGATCCGCTCTGGGATGTTAGCAGGTGTTGCCGAAACAGTGACTTTATAGAGTGCTTGCGACAAGAAGCCGCCTTCTTTGACACCTTTCGCGTCGCCGACGAGTGTGACGTCTGCTTCAACTTCAGTTGCCTCATCCATTTTGACTGCCATGAACTCGACGTGCTTGTATGTGTTCGTGAACGGGTCAACTTCCGTCCCGTGAACGAGTGTGTTTACTTTCTTGCCGTCGATGTTGAGTTCGATCAAGGCGTTGTCACCGTGTTCCCGGAGAATCTTGCGCAATGCCATTTCTTCAAACGCGACTGGTGTGCTTTCGACTTTGTAGCCGTAAACGACACCAAGTACTTTTCCTTCTTTACGTAAGTTTGTTCGAACCGAACGTGGTCGTAATTCTCGTGTCGTTACTTTAAGCGTGTCTGTCATAATCATTTCCCCCTACTGGTTTATGAATCATGTCTACATCTTGAGGGTGAGGCAGTGTGAACTCCACCTCTCAACCTCGATGCGTTTGACGACATGTGTATATTGTTCCCATAGCTAAGCATCCATAAACGTTACAGTCGGTTAAATTAAGATTACAACGTTTGTCACATGACACGTTTGAACAACTTCTCGAGTTCATACGTACTCCACTTCACTAAAATCGGACGTCCGTGTGGACACGTATACGGAGACGTCGTCTCGCCAAGGTCGCGGATCAACTGTCGCATCATCTCGAGGTTTAACGGATGGTTCGCTTTGATCGATCGTTTGCACGCCATCAGGATCGACGCCTGTTCGCGATATTTAGCGATATCGATTGATCGGTCCCGAATCGCCATCTCGATCAAATCACGGACTGTCCCTTCGAGATCGTGCTGCGGGTACCATGTCGGGATTTCCCGGACGAGAAACGTATTGCCTCCGAACGCCTCTAAATCGAGGCCCGCTTCTTTAAGAAGTGGGGCGACTTCTTCGATCGCAAGCGTCTCTTGTTGGGTGAACTCGAGCGTGAGCGGCAACAGCAACAACTGATACTCTTTTTCAGGCTGGCCGAGTTGGTCATAAAACAGCTCGTACTTGATGCGTTCTTGGGCGGCGTGTTGGTCGATGATGTACATGCCATCGTCCGCGCCGCAGACGATGTAACTCGCATGGAGTTGGCCGATGACGTCGAGCGCCGGCAACCGGCTTTCCGCCTTTTCAACCCCCGGTTCTTCTGGCAGCACTGTTTCGACCGGTGTCTCTTGAACGAGTGGTGTCGGCGACCAGCGACTCGGAGATGTCACCGGCTCGCGTGGGATCGGATAGTTCCATGCGTTCGGCTCAACTGCTGTGTCTGAGCGTTCGACGGTGAAATCAAGCTTCGATTGCTCTGTCGGAACGGACGGCTGTCTTGGTTTGACCGACGGGATCAACCGTTGCTCCCGAAGTGTCAGTTGAACCGTCTCCCGGATCAGTTGACAGAGTTCCTTCTCTTTTGACAGCCGCACTTCCCGCTTCGTCGGATGGACGTTGACATCAATCAGCATCGGGTCCATGTTCACTTCGAGCACGGCGATCGGGTAACGTCCGATCGGCAGGAGCGTATGATAGCCTTCGAGCACGCTTTGCGTGAGCGCGAAATTTTTGATGCTCCGCCCGTTCAAGATCAGGGTCACATACTGTTTATTTGAACGCGTCACTTCGGGCCGCACGAGGTGAGCACTCAAGCTGTAGTCATTCGTCTTGCTCGACGCCGTCACGATTTGGGCGGCGACTTGCCGACCGTAGATCGCGAGCATGACTTGCTTGATGTCCCCGTTCCCGTTCGTTCGGAGTAGCTCCTTGTCTTCATGGAAAGCCGTCAATCGAACTTCTGGGTGTGACAAGGCGATCCGGTTCAACGTGTCGGTGATGCTCGCGAGCTCGGTCGCAGACGTTTTCAAGTATTTCAAACGGGCTGGCGTATTATAGAACAATTGACTGACCGTGATCTCTGTCCCGACGTTAGCAGCAGTCGGTGTTTGCTCGATCACGACGCCGCCATGTAGCGTCATCTCAAAGCCGGCCTCATCAGCCCGGCGCGACTTTAACGTGACGTGACTGACCGATGCGATCGAGGCGAGCGCCTCGCCCCGGAATCCGAGCGTCCGGATCCGGAACAAATCATGTTCGTCTCGTATCTTGCTCGTCGCATGTCTTAAAAAAGCACGGGCCGCGTCATCCTCGTAAAAGCCGTGGCCGTTATCCCGCACTTTGATGAGCCGGATCCCGGCCTCTTCTAGCTCGACTTCCACTTTCGTCGCGCCGGCATCAATCGCGTTTTCGACGAGTTCTTTCACGACCGATGCCGGTCGTTCGACAACTTCCCCGGCCGCAATCCGGTTGGCTAACTGTTCTGGCAACTCTTGAATGATTCCCATCGACTCACCCTTTCTTCGCAGACTGTTGGAGCGCATAGAGCGCCTGCATCGCCTCGATCGGGTTCATCGCTAAAAGATCGAGCTCGAGCAATTGTTGTTTTAACTCATCTTTTGTCTCGAACAAAGAGAGCTGAGCGGTTTCATCGCTCGACTTCTTCGTTATCGGGTCAGTCGGGGCAGCGACCCGCTCTTTCTCTTGTTCGAGCTCTGTTAAGATCGTCCGGGCTCGTTCGATGAGCGATTGCGGCAAATCGGCCAGTTCCGCGACGTGGATGCCGTAAGACTTGTCGGCCTTGCCTGGATGAACTTCATGCAAGAAGACGACGCGTCCGTCGCGTTCGATGGCGCGGACGTGGACGTTCTCGAGCGTCGGGATCGTCGTTTCGAGGACGGTCAGCTCATGATAATGCGTCGAGAACAGCGTCTTCGCGCCGATTGAGGAGGCGATATATTCGACGATCGCTTGCGCGAGCGCCATCCCATCATACGTCGACGTCCCGCGCCCGATCTCATCAAGCAAAATCAGGCTGTTCGCCGTCGCCTCGGTCACGGCCTGGCGCGTCTCGGTCATTTCGACCATAAACGTGGACTGACCGCTCACGAGGTCGTCCGCTGCCCCGATGCGAGTGAAGATGCGGTCAAACAGCGGCAGTTCGGCCGCCTCGGCTGGGACGAACGATCCGATTTGGTGCATGATCGCGATCAACGCGAACTGGCGCATGTACGTCGATTTACCGGACATGTTCGGTCCGGTGATCAACAGCATCTGACGCGAGTCGTCAAGCGTCAAGTCGTTGGCGACATAGTCACCGCGTGGCAGAACCGTCTCGATGACCGGGTGCCGGCCGCGATCGATTTGAACGTTTGCGGACGCTGTCGGACGCACGTAGTCCCGCTTTTCGGCGACGATCGCCAAAGCGAGCAGGACGTCAAGTTCACTGAGCGACCGTGCGAGCTGTTGCAACCGTTTCGTCTCGAGTTTGACTCGGTCGCGCAGTGTGACGAACAAGTCATACTCGAGCGTGCAGCTCTTCTCTTCCGCACCGAGGATGAGCGCTTCTTTTTCTTTCAGCTCGGGCGTGACGTAGCGTTCGGCGTTCGTCAGCGTCTGTTTCCGCTCGTACCGACCTTCTTCGAGTAAACGGGCGTTCGCTTTCGTCACTTCGAGATAATACCCGAAGACACGGTTGTAGCCGATCTTTAATGACTTGATCCCGGTCGCGATCCGCTCTTGTTGCTCCAGGTTCGCGATCCACGACTTCCCGTTCGCTTTCGCTTCAAGCAACTGATCGAGCTCTTCAGAATAGCCTTTACGAATCATTCCGCCTTCTTTCGTCGAGATCGGTGGAGATTCGACGAGCGCCGCTTCAAGAAGCGCCGCCAAGTCTTCGAACGTGTCCAAGTCTTCATGGATATGATGCAACCGGCTTGATGCGACCGCTTCGAGCATCACGCTCAAAGCCGGGATGCGTGCTAGTGTGTCGCGCAATTGTACGAGATCGCGCGCGTTCGCCGTCCCGTAGCCGACTTTCGCGACGAGCCGCTCGATATCATAGACGTGTTTCAATTCGTCCCGGAGTTGGTCGCGCAGCATGAAATCGTCAAGTAAGTTCTCGACCGCGTCTTGACGCTCATGGATCGCTTGCTCTGTATAGAGCGGTTGTTCGAGCCAACGCTTTAAAAGACGTCCACCCATGGCGGTCGTCGTCTCGTCGAGCAGTGATAAGAGTGAGCCTTTCCGTTCTCCGGACCGGGCCGAGCGGAACAGTTCTAAATTGCGTGCCGTATTCGGGTCGAGCTGCATGTGGGCTTCGACCTCATAGGCGATCGCCGGCTGCAAGTGGTCGAGCGCCCGCTTTTGCGTCCGTGTCAAATAGGCGTACAGCAAATCAAACGCGCTCACTTGGGCGTCGTCTTTCGCCGATGCGGACAGTTCGCTCGACCGGCGTTCGACTTGAATCGACAGCGGGATCCCGAGCGGCTGCAACATGTCCGCGAGCTGATCGTCATCGACTAATATCTCACTCGGGATCAATCCTTCGACTTCACGGAGGACCGCTTCTTTCGTCGGCAACGTCGTCAGCCAAGATTCACCTGTCGTCACGTCACCACGGGCGACCCCGTAGGTTTCACCAACTTTGGCGACGGCGACCAAATAACGGTTGTCTTTGTCTCCGAGCGCGGCCATGTAAGTACCTGGCGTGATGACTTGGATGACTTCCCGCTTCACAAGGCCTTTTGTCGCTTTCGGATCTTCCATCTGCTCACAGATCGCGACGTTGAATCCTTTTTCGATCAACTGCTCGATGTAGACGGCTACCGAGTGATGCGGGACTCCACACATCGGGATCGGATGCTCGGCGTTTTTGCCGTTTTTCGCGGTGAGCGTCAATTCGAGTTCTTTCGCCACGATTTGGGCGTCTTCAAAAAAGAGCTCGTAAAAGTCACCGAGCCGGTAAAATACAAAGGCGTCAGGATAATCCGCCTTGATTGAAAAATATTGCTTCATCATCGGTGTCTGATGTATCGCTTCCATTTCGTCTCACCTCTATAAAGTAGAACAGCTGACCAAAGGCCAGCTGTTGTTTTTTAGTATCCGCAACCGCCGCGTGATTTCTCCGCTGCCATGCCGCTTCCTGTTTTACCTGCGAGTACGTCGCCTTCCGTCGCTTCGATGATTCGGTCCGTCACCGAGTTGGCGAGCGTCACCGTCACGTATTGAAGGAGGTCGTTCACTTCGACTTGTGTCTCTTGGAACGCCTGGACGACCGGAATCGAATCGAGTTCGTCCATCGCCTCGTCGATTTTTAGTTCGACTTTGGCAAGCGCTTCGGTCTTGCCGTAATGTTTGCAGTTGACCGCTTCTTTTTGTAAATATTTGATCCGTTTGATCAACGTTTGGACGCGTTCACTTTCGTTCACTTTCGTTTCCGCTTCTTTGAAGCGGGCCACTTCTGGAGTCTTTGCCAAAAGGTCGGCTAATTCTTTCGCTTTTTCAATTACTTGTTGGTCAGTCACCATCGTAAACCCCTTTGCACGCTATAATGTTATCGCACGTTTTCATGTGCGCATGTATTCCTCAACATTCTACCATGAACTTCTGGCGAACGGTACCGCACTGCTTTAGGAAGATTTTGTTCTTTCCCGCGTCATATCGACATGCGGGATACCGTCTTCTAAGTATTCTTCACTCGTTCGCGAAAAGCCGAAACTCGCATAGAACGGTTCGACGTATGTCTGAGCTTGTAAGTAGAGCTCGACGGACCCGAAGTCAATGACAGCTTCTTCCATTAGCCTGCGCGAGTACCCTTTGCCTCGATGTGACGCTTTCGTGACGACACGACCGATGGCGATCGGCGTTTCTTCGACGAGAACTCGGAGTGCGGCGACCATCACACCGTCTTCTTCGATCCAGTAATGATGCGCCGTGACATCTTTCCCGTCGACTTCCTGATACGGACAATCTTGCTCGACGACGAACACCTCGGTCCGCAGCGCCAACAGATCATACAGTTCTTTCGTCGTCAGCTCATTAAATGTTTTCTTATGCATGACACCGTCTCCTTCATTATAGCTTTGCACCGAGCGCACGTCCGACGTGCAACCCGCTCGTCATTGCCCCGATCGTCCCCGCTCCCGGGAACACCGTATCCCCGCACACGAAAAAGTTCGGTAGCGTCGTCCGATAGCTCGCGGCATGGAACAGAGCCTGACGCGGTGTTTGCGCATAGCCGCCGACAGCACCGTGCGGTCGTCTCGTATATTTCACCCACGCTCCTGGACCCCCGGGAAGGAGGACCGCTGATTCGCCCGTCCAGTCCGGAAACGCCCGCTTCACGGCCGAGATGAGACGCCCGGTCCATATTGCTTCTAGTTTCTCATAGGTGGCCCTGTCTTTCCAATCGTCCCACTCTGATAAATCGATATGCGTCGAGACCGTCACGGTCCGTTCGGGGAGAGACGTCCGTAACACGTCGTCCGGAGCCGACATCGAGATGAAGGCATGGCCGGACGGCAAGTCGTCCGTATACACTTGTTGGAATAAGGGCCGGTCCAGACAGACGCGCTCGGGCAACGTCACGTATAGACTGAACGTGCCCCATTGCGATTGCTTCAACTGACGTCGATATTGCCCGGCAAATCGACGCTCGTCGGCACCGCTCAGCAAGCGCTGTGTCGCCTCGAGCGGGATCGCGGCAACGACGACGTCGACGATCTCAAGCCGGCCCCGGCGATCGGTCAATAACCAGCCGTCGGCGACGCGCTCGATTTTCATGATTTGACGACCGAGCAGCGTTGTGCCTCCGCTATGTCGAATCGAGCGTTCCAAGGCGTGGGCGAGTGTGTACAATCCACCTTCGACGTAAAATGCCCCTTCATGATAAATCGATAGCGCGACGGTCGCGAGCAAGTGACTCGCCTCGCGTGCTCCCGTCTGTAAACTATCGAGTAAAATGCCATCGATGAATTGCTCGAACGGTGTCCCGCCCAACCGATGACGTCGCAACGTTTCATGTAGCGGACGATATAGTTTTACGAGTGCCGCTACTTGATTCGGCCGAAATCCGCGAAATGCGGTCAGCGCATCGTCAAGCGTCCGGAGCGGTAAAGCCGGCAATCGCTCGAACAGCGGTCGGATTCTATCAAAATCCGTCCATACTTCTTGAAAAAATGACCGGATATCCGACTGCAGTTCCGGAAACTTCATACTCAGTTCATCGAGAAACGCTTGGCGCGCTTGATAGTAGACGACCGTTCGATCACTCAGATGGACATGCATCACTTCGTCGAGCTTCTCGACTGCGACCGCCTCGTCTAAGTAGTCGAGCACGCGTTGATGGAGTCCGCCTCGTTCGAACCCCATCCCGAGCGTCGCGCCTGCCGGGAAACGGTAGTCCCCGCGGTCAAACTTACCGGCACATCCGCCCCATTCGCGCGATGATTCAAACACGATCACGTCATGTCCCGATCGACTAGCGAGAGCCGCCGTTGTCAACCCGGCAATTCCCCCGCCGATAACCCCAATCTTCATCCCAATCCCCTCCTGAATTCATCATACATCCGGTCGTCCTATTTTTGACGATTGAACGTGCTGCTCGTGACATTTTTCAAGTGTCAGGCAGGGTTCTGACAAATTATGGCGAAAAAACTCGATAAAGGACAGGTGAAGCCATATGCAAAGTCGGGTCATCATTTATTTGCTCATCCCTATCTTGATCTTTATCGGGATTCTCATCACACCGCCATCGGAAGAATCGCAAAAACTCGCGACGATGACGGCCGTCAACATTCAAGAGATGATTCCATATGAACGAGAATACACGGCGCAAGAAGTTTTATTCGAAGCGAATCAAAACGATCATGAGGCCGTGATTGAGGAATGGCGGCTCGAACGCGGGGCCCGAACGACGTACAGTTACGTACTACGACTACAAGGTTTCGAGACAGTCATCCAAGTTGACGCCGGTGCGGCCAATACCCGGTCTGACGGCTATTACGCGATGCAGGCCCACAGTCCGATTTATGAGGCGGACGAGCCGCTGTCGACCGGCTATCCGCTCGTCCTTTTTGCCTCGGAGCAACGGCTCGTACTGAGTCAGATGGAAGTCCGGGTCATTTACGAAGAAGACGGAGCGTTGAAAAAATGGAACATCACCGCAAAAGAAGACATGAACAAATAAGAAGTTATCGCTTCAACACGTTCAAAAGTATATATTGATTCCTCCAGCCATCCTAAAGGAGTGCATAGTTTGAAACATCGAATCGAACCTATCGAAGCAGCACAACAATTTGTTGATCACTACTTCCCGAACTGTCAGGCAGCTGGATTGGCAGGAAGCATCGTCCGCGGCGAAGCGACGGAAACGTCTGACTTAGACATTGTCGTCTTCGACCAAACGCTCGTCTCGTCTTATCGTGAATCGCTGATCGAATACGGATGGCGCATCGAGCTATTCGCCCACAACCTGACGTCCTACCGCGCCTTTTTCGTTCAAGATTGCCAACGCGCCATGCCGTCCTTACCGACGATGGTAGCGGAAAGCGTCGTATTGAAAGATACAGGCGTGATCGAAGCCATCAAACGTGAAGCTAAAGACTTACTCGAGCGCGGCCCAGATGTGTGGTCTGATGAGACGATTGAGATGAAACGATATTTTTTGACAGATGCGCTCGATGACTTGATTGGCTGTCAAAATCGGCAAGAAGGTCTGTTCATCAGCAGTACGATCGGGGATTTAATCTGCGAATTCATCTTGCGCACGAACGGAAAATGGACGGGTACATCAAAATGGGCGTACCGCGCCCTCGCCCGCCACGACAACGAGTTGGCTCATCAACTTGTAGCTGCTCTCGAGTCGTATTATCGAAACAACGAAATTGACGACCTCGTCTGCTTCGTTGACGAGGCGATGTTGCCGTTCGGTGGCAGGTTATTCGCCGGTTTCAGCCGTGGTAAATCAAACGAAAAGTAAGGTGAGACCATGTTCTTTTTACAAATGTCCGGATTTCCGGGCTCAGGCAAATCGACGCTGGCCCGTGCCATCGCGCCTCAGCTCAATGCGGTCATCGTCGACCATGACGTGACGAAGACAGCCTTGCTCGAATCAATGGTGGATCATCCGCTTGACCCGGCACTGGCCGGAAAAGTCGCCTATGACATCGATTGGGCGCTTGTTGCGTTCAATTTGTCACTAGGCCGGAACGTCATTCTGGACAGCCCTTGCCTGTATGATGTGATGCTTGAACGCGGATTGGCACTCGCCGAAAACCATGGCGCCACTTATCGCTACGTCGAGTGTGTCGTCGACGACGTCGATGAAATCAATCGCCGCCTTTCCGAGCGCGAACGCAAGATTAGTCAAATCGAATCCATTTCCCCGGACGATTTTCATCGAACTGTCGCAAACCGTAAAAAACCCAACTTTATGCATACGCTTACAATCGATGCAAATCGCCCGATCGAGACCTATTTGACCGACGTCATCAGCTACGTGCAGCAGATTGACGGATGATTCTTGTCATCCAGCTTAAAGCGGACTGGATGATTTTTTTAGCTTTTTTGTATTTTTATACTTTACAATTAATAATTATGCAATTACACTTAGTCTCATATCTTGAAGGAGGAATTTATACATGAAAAAGTGGATCGTTACTGGGGGACTAGTCGCAAGCGCATTATTAGCGGGATGCAGCCAAGAGACAACGGGAGAAGAAAAAAAGACACTCGTCATGGGCACAAGTGCTGATTACTTCCCGTATGAGTTCGTTGATACGGCGAACGGGGATGAGATTGTCGGCTTCGACATCGAGATTGCCGAAACCGTCACAGAGCGTCTCGGCTATGAGTTAAAGATTGAGGACATGGACTTCGGCAGTTTGCTCGGAGCCTTGAACGCTGGACGGATCGACTTCGTCATGGCCGGCATGACGCCGACCGAAGAGCGGAAAGAAAACGCGTCGTTCTCGGACATCTATTTGTCGGCGACGAACTTGATTATGACAAAAGATGAATCGTTAAAAGAAATCGAAGCGCTAGCCGGTAAGAAGATCGGTGTCCAGACCGCTTCAATTCAAGAGAATATCGCTAAAGACCAAGCGCCAGACGCTGAACTCGTGTCGTTGAACAAGATTCCAGAAATCGTTCAAGAGTTGAACACGGGCCGCATCGACGCGATGGTCATCGAAGACACGGTCGCTCAAAAATACTTAGACCAAGACGCGGGTTTTTATACGTTCGCGCTTAAAGAAGACGGCGAGAAAGGATCGGCGGCCGCTTTCAAATTGGAAGACGATTTGCGTGATCAGTTCAACGACGAGTTGAACAAGATGATCGACTCAGGGGAGATCGATGAGCTCGCTAAAAAATGGTTCTCGATGGAGCCGACGGAATGAGGCAAGTCGACCTCCCAATCTATCCCGTCACTTACCCGGAAGGATATCGATTGAATCAAAACGAAAGCCAGTTCCCGGCGCCGAAGCGGTTGCATGAACAGCTGGCAACGATCTCTTTCCATGACTTGCACGAATATCCGGTCCAACCGATCGATGAACTGTTCACCCGCTACGCGGCCTATGCTGGCGTCGAACCGAACCAGTTGCTCGTCGGCTGTGGCAGTGACGAAATGATTCACGTCGTCACGCAGGCGCTCTTGTCACCAGAAGACGTCGTCTTGTCACCGAGTCCTGACTTCTCGCTCTACCCGATCTTCACGACGATTGCGCACGGTCGGCATGTTCAGGCGGACGATTTATCGTATGAGGCGCTCGCCCTGGCGATTCAGCAACATGCACCGAAGCTGTTACTGTTGTCGAACCCGAACAATCCGACCGGTAAGTTGTGGACGGTCGGTGAGTTGACCGAACTGGCAGGCCTCGTCCCTTATTTGATCGTCGACGAGGCGTATATCGATTTCACGCCTGCATCGAGTATCGTCAAGCACTTGAATGAACTGACGAACGTGATCGTCTTACGGACGCTATCAAAGGCGTTCGGCTTAGCCAACGCCCGTCTCGGGTTTATGATCACGACGACCGAACTCGCTCAGTATTTCCGGCAATTCGTCCCTCCGTTCAATATAAGCGGTGTGAGCGCGAAAATTGCCAACGTCTTTTTGGCTGATGCGACCTACTTGAACGAGTCAATCGCTTGGCATCACGATATGCGGGTCAAGTGGTCGGAGTTACTCGGGACGATCGGTCAAGTCCAGCCAGCTGAGGCGAATTTTTTATACGTCACACTCGACCAGCCCGAAGCGGTTTGGTCTCACTTAGCCGAACACGGCATCCATACGTCGCGTCAACCGGACGGGATCCGCGTCACGCTCGGTAACGAGCAAGCACTTGCCCTTGCTCGACAAACATTGATTGCTTGGGCGCACACATCAGAAACAATTTCATAGCTAAAACTAAAAACAGGACCCAGGTCCTGTTTTTAATTTGGGTCAATATTTTTTATGCACGACGCATCATTTGTTGACTTTATAAGCATTCCCCATCAAAATTCAATTTGCTGTCTGTATATCTAACTTGAACGATAAATTTTCAATATTAGACAAGCTCGTTTCCATTGAAACAGAATTGAGGACATCACATGATTTCACGAAATGAACCGGTCGAATCGAGATGGGGACGCAATCGCATCGGGAATCGTTGGTATTGGACGATTTTGACTCGCTTTTGGTTGGCGCACGGTTTTTCATGGCTCTGGTTATTGTTTTCTATCTACATTTCTTTACCTTGGTTGACCGATTTGGCTGCAGTGACGAATTGGGTGCTCGCCTTGTTCATCATCGGTGGTATCGCTTACGTCCCGGGCTATTTGATGGCATTCTTGCTCGCGAGTCTCGTTCTCGATCGGCAGCCGCCGTTCACAAACGAACATCCGGACGAAGCCGTGACGGTCATGATTGCCGCCTACAACGAACAATCATCCATCTACGAGACGATTCGTTACGTGACACTGCAAGACTACACGGGACCGCTCCAAGTATTCGTCATTGATAACAACTCAAGCGATGCCACGTCGGCCGAAGTGATACGGGCGCAAGAAGATTTCGCCTTACAAATCGAGCTATTGCATGAACCGAGAGCCGGGAAGTTCCAAGCGCTCAATTACGGTTTAACGAAAGTGACTACCCAATACATCATCACGCTCGATGCCGATACGTTGATTCATCCGTCCGCGATTCGCTATTTGGTCGCACGGCTCGTGTCGAGTCCGAAAGACGTCTGTGCCGTCGCCGGCAGCATGCTCGTTCGCAATAGCCGCAGTTCGTTTTGGACACGGCTTCAAGAGTGGGATTATTTTCTCGGCATCGCATCAATCAAGCGGCTTCAAGGGCTTTACCAAGGGACACTCGTCGCTCAAGGTGCGTTCAGTTTGTACGAGACCGATGCCGTCAAACGAGTCGGTGGTTGGCCAGATGCGATCGGGGAAGACATCGTTCTCACGTGGCGACTCCTTGAAATGAAGCGTCGCGTCTATTTCGAACCGCTCGCCGTCGCGTTCACGGACGCACCTGAATCGTTCCGCCACTTTGCGCGTCAACGGTCGCGTTGGGCCCGTGGGATGATCGAGGGATTGCAAGAAGTGAAACCGTGGCGTCAGCCCCAGCTTTATACGAAGTACTTGACCGGGGTCAATTTGATCATGCCGTATCTCGATATCGCCTTCACGTTCTTCTGGATCCCAGGTCTCGTTCTCGCTCTGTTCGGTCATTATTGGATCGTTGGACCGATGACGCTCCTCGTCCTGCCATTGACCGTCCTTAGCTATGGACTGCTCTACTTCTACCAACGGGACTATGTATTCAAGAACTTGAACTTACGGGTACGTAAAAACTTCTTCGGATTCATCTTTTTCGTACTGAGCTATCAATTGTTCATGTCCCCGATTTCCGTTTGGGGTTATGCCCAAGAAACGCTCAACGTAAAACGAGTCTGGAAATGAACAATGACCTTTCCGAACGAGTTCGGAAAGGTCATTTTAAGATTCATGGAATTAGCTTGATCACTCGGGCCGGATTGCCTCCGACGACGGCACGGGCCGGCACGTCTTTCGTCACAACCGCACCTGAGGCGATGACTGTGTCATCCCCAATCGTCACGCCCGGATTGATGATGGCCCCGCCACCGATCCAGACGCGATGGCCGACCGTAACCGGCTTACCGTACTCGAGGCCAGAAATTCGTTCTGTCGGGTCGAGCGGATGGGTCGCCGTGTAGACGTGGACACCGGGACCGAGCATACAGTCATCCCCGAACCGGATCGGACAGATATCTAAAAACACGCAGTCGAAGTTCGCAAAAAAACGGTCCCCGAGATGAATATTGTATCCGTAGTCACACTTGAACGTCGGTTCTAGGTAGAACGATGCCCCGGTCGAACCGAACAGTTCACCGAGTACTTGCTTGCGGACGTCGAGCTCATCGATCCCGGACTGATTGAACCGCTCTGTCAGACGTCGCGCCTGTCGCCGGTCAGCGACGAGTTCCGAATCAGCGGCCAGATAAAGTTCACCTTGAATCATCTTTTCTTTTTCTGTCATGTTTTCGCCTCCATTCTGTTTTATTATAGAGGGATATTGGCACGAATAGGGAATAGGAAAATGGACGAATCTGAGGAGGTAGTTGACTATGAAACGCATTCTTGATTGCAAAGCGAGTGATTTCTTGACGTTCAACCGTAACGATTTGATTGAGTCGATCCGAAAAGCCGAAGGCCGGACCGTGCTCGCCGAGGTCATTCCGACCGTGCAGCCGCTCTATCCCGAAGTGACGAACGCCGAGCTCGCCCGGGCGTTCGGCGCCGACATGATCTTGCTCAACATGCTTGACGTGTTCCATCCGTACATAAAGGGACTTGAAAGCCACGCCTTATTCGGCGACATCCCGGGTGAGACGATGTCCGACAATCCGATCACGGAATTAAAACGGCTGATCGGACTGCCGGTCGGTGTCAATCTCGAGCCTGTCGACTTCAGCGAGAAGTCCTCGGACATGTTCGACGTGAAACAAGGCCGACTGGCGACGCAGGAAGCGTTCACCCGCGCTTCCGAACTCGGAATCGACTTCGTCTGTTTGACCGGTAATCCGAACACCGGTGTCACGAACGAGGCCATCGAAAAAGCGATCATCACGGCCCGGTCTGAATTTGCCGGCGTCATCATTGCCGGGAAGATGCATCAAGCGGGTGTCGGTAACGTGATCGACCGTGATGCGTACGTCCGCTTTGCCGAAGCTGGTGCCGACATCATCTTGATTCCCGCGCCAGGAACCGTCCCAGGTGTCCGTGAAGACGAGTTCTATCACGTGACGCAAGAAATCCAAGCACTGAACAAGCTCGTCTTGGCCGCCATCGGAACGTCACAAGAAGGCGCCGACGAAGGGACGATCCGCGACATCGCCTTATCATCAAAACGCGGCGGTACCGACATCTTCCATATCGGCGACGCCGGTCTGTCCGGAATCGCCACACCTGAGAATATTCAGGCGTTGTCGATCGCCATCCGCGGACGCCGTCATACGTACATCCGTATGGCCGCTTCCGTCAATCGTTAACCACAAAGGGAAGGAAGCCGCGGCTTCCTTCCCTTTGTCTGTCACCATTCCGTGACGTCGCGGCGCGGTTTCGCCGGTGTCGTCGTCCCATGCCGTTCGGCGAGCAACGTCTCGACGTCGTGTAAGGAGACGCCTTTGGCTGCGAGCAAGACGAGCAAGTGGTACAACAAATCAGCCGTCTCTTCGACCAAGTCTTCATCGTTCAATGCCGCAATGACGACCTCGAACGACTCTTCCCCAAACTTTTTCGCGATTTTGTCTAACCCTTCATCAAACAAGTACGACGTATAAGAACCTTCCTTCGGCTCTGTCTTTCGTTCTTGAATCAGTTTTTCGAGTTCGTGGATCATATGTTCACCTCCGTAAAAAAGCAACTGCGATTTCCAGTATGACACGTCGGTCCGTTCGCATGGACGCGGACTAACAGCGCGTCTTGATCGCAATCGACATGGATGCTCTCAAGGTCGAGCGTGTTGCCGCTCGATTCACCTTTCATCCAAAGCCGCCCTTTCGAACGTGACCAGAACGTGACTTTGTTCGTCTGGAGCGTCGCTTCGATCGCCTCGTGATTCATATATCCTAACATGAGGACGGTCTCGTCATCCGTCGACACGATAATCGCCGGGATTAGTCCGTTTGCGTCGTAACGAACCGCATCGGCAAGTTGTTCGCGCTGCATACGTGCTTCACCTCTTCTACTGTCGTTTTTCGGTCGTGCAAGATCGAAGCGAGTAAGGCGGCGTCGACTGTTTCAAGTGCCTCGACGACGTGTTCAGCGTTCCCGGCCCCGCCTGAGGCGATGATCGGGATATCGACCGCTGCCCGTAGCAATTCGAGAATTTTTAAATCATAGCCACTCTGTTTCCCGTCTTGGTTCATCGACGTGACGAGCAACTCCCCGGCCCCGAGTTCAGCGACGCGCTTAGCCCAATCGACCGCCGTCAGCTCGGTCCGGTGTTTCCCGCCGTACGTGTATACGTAATAGTCACCTTCTTCGAAACGGACGTCGATGGCGACGACGATACACTGGGAACCGAAACGTTCGGCTGCCCGCTTGATCAAGTCAGGTGACTCGACGGCGAGCGTGTTGAGCGACACTTTGTCGGCTCCTGCTTTGAGCAGGGACGAGATGTCTTCAAGGGAACGGATGCCGCCCCCGACCGTGAGCGGGATGAACACTTTCCGGGCGACGGCACTGACGACGTCAAGCATCGTCTGTCTTCGTTCCGTGCTTGCCGTAATGTCTAGAAAGACAAGTTCATCCGCACCTGAGGCGTCATAGTACTTGGCAATCTCGACAGGGTCACCGATGTCACGCAGTTCGACAAACTCGATGCCTTTGACGACACGTCCGTCTTTCACGTCTAAACATGGGATGATTCTACGCTTTAGCATGTCGCGCCTCCCATTCGATCAAGTCGTCAAGACTGACTTTGCCAGACAAGAGCGCTTTCCCGACGACCGCCTCATCAATTCCGGCCTCACTCAGTGCCTTGACGTCGGCTTCGGTCGTGACACCGCCCGAGGCGATGAGCGTGACCGAGACAGCTTCCCGGAGCGCCTTCATGCGCTCTAAGTTCGGTCCGTTCAGTTTCCCGTCCGAACCGATGTCCGTGTAAAGAATCGTCTCGACCCCGCGGCTGGCAAGATCGATGGCCACATCGATGTCTTTTAGTTCGGTCGCGTCTTGCCAGCCGTTGATGGCGACGATGCCGTCGTAGGCGTCAAGGGCGACGGCGACACGACTCCCGTACTTGGCGAGTGCCCGGTCTAGGAAATCAGGATCGGTGAACGCTTTCGTACCGAGCAGGACACGGTCCACCCCAGTTGCCATGACAGCATCAAGCGCTGCTTCGGAGCGAATCCCTCCGCCCGTCTGGACGAAAAAGCCGCACGATTTGGCGAAACGGACGACATCGAGATGTTTCGGCTCACCAGCTTTCGCACCTTCTAAATCGATCAAGTGGAGCATCGGGACGCGCCCGGTCCATTCTTTTAACTTCTCATACGGGTCGCCGTATTGCTCTTCCGTGTTGAAATCTCCTTCAGTCAGGCGGACAATCTTGCCGCCGATTAAGTCAATTGCCGGTAGCAGTTTCACGTTCGACCGCCTCCTTCCATTCTTTTAATAAGCTGAGTCCGAACGCGCCGCTCTTCTCCGGGTGAAATTGCATCCCGGTCACGAGACCTGATCGGACGATGGCCGGTACGCGCTCTCCCATATAGTCAGCTGAGGCGACGATATTGTCGTCAGCGGTCACGACGTGATACGAGTGGACGAAATAGACGTCCTCGTCGCGTAAAATCGAGTTCCAGCCGACGTGAGGCAACCGTTTGGCCCGCATCCGTTCGACTCGTCCTTCAATCAAACCGAGTCCTGGCGTCGGCATGCCTTCCGTGCTCGACTCGAATAACAGTTGCATCCCGAGACAAATCCCAAGCAACGGCTTCTCGGTCGCCACTCGCTTGAGCAACGGAATGAGTCCCGTGTCCTCAAGCGACTGCATCGCTTGCGGGAACGCACCGACGCCAGGCAAGAGGATGGCGTCGGCCGCTTCGATTTCAGCCGGATCGTTCGTGATCGTGACGTAACAACCGATCGCTTGTAGCGCCCGTTCGACGTTGAAGACGTTTCCCATGCCGTAGTCAATCACCGCGACGTTCATCCTTCGATCCGTCCTTTCGTCGAAGGGAGGCGGTCGAGCCCGTCTTTCCCGATCGCTTCGGCAAGGGCGCGGCCGAACGCTTTAAACAGCCCTTCGATCATATGGTGCGAGTTCGAGCCGTATAACACGTCAAGATGGAGCGTCAACCGCGCGTTCATCGCGACGGCGCGGAAGAACTCTTCCGCGAGTTCCGTGTCGAAGTCACCGAGCTTCGGATTGTTGATTTCAGCTCGGTAGACGAGGAACGGGCGTCCCGAGACGTCGATGACGGCCCGGGCGAGTGTCTCGTCCATCGGTAAGTAGCTCGTCCCGTAGCGACGGATCCCGACTTTGTCCCCGAGCGCTTCTAAGATCATCTGCCCGAGGGCGATGCCGACGTCTTCGACCGTGTGGTGCGCATCGACCCACGTGTCCCCTTCGACTTGCACCGTTAAGTCGATGCGGCTATGGAAGGCGAACAGCGTCAACATATGGTCGAAAAAGCCGACGCCTGTCTTAATGTCACTTTGACCTGTACCGTCTAAATCGAGACGAAGCTCGATGTTCGTTTCTTTCGTCTCACGTTTAATTTCAGCTGTTCTCAAAAGAAGTCACCTCTTCTAACATTTGTTTGATGAATCGATACGCCTCGTCCGTTCCCGCACTGACGCGCAGTCCGGTCGGAAACGCACGGACGTGGACACCGTAAGCGAGGAACCGCTCGACCCACATCTCACTATTGGGCGTCTCGACGTATAGGAAGTTGGCCCGGCTCGGCAAGACGTTGCCGATTGGCGCGAGCAGTTGTTCGAGCTTTTGACGTTGACCGTTATGGAAGGCGACGGACTGAGCGATATAATCCGGGTCGTCAAGGACGACGGTCGCAACAGCCGCGCTCAATCCACTGACGTTGAACGGCGAGCGGAACCGGTCGATCTTCTCGATCAAATCGGGATGGGCGATCATGAAGCCGATCCGTAAGTTCGCGAGTCCGAACGCTTTCGATAACGTCCGCAAAATGATGACGTTCGGGTAATCCGCGAGTCGCGACTTGAAGGAATCACTCATCGTGAAGTCGATATACGCCTCGTCGACGACGAGGTACGGGACTTTTTTCGCGATCGTCTCTAATTGGTCGAGCGTCCACATCTTCCCGGTCGGATTGTTCGGGTTCGACACGAGCACGAGTTTCGGTTCGTTCGCTTCAATCAATCGAAGCAATGAATCGATCGTGAGGCCGTCTGCCTCAGGTTGGAAGAACTGGCCCCGGGCGATGTGCGCGTAAATGCCGTACATCGAAAAGTCGGGTGCCGGTGCCAAGACGACGTCTTCTGTGTCGAGAATGGCTTGGCAAAGTATGGCGAGCAGCTCATCGCTGCCGCTCCCGACCATCAATTGGTCAGGTTGTACACCCGCATAAGTCGCATAGCTAGTTTTAAGGGCCGTCAGCTCATCGACCGGATAACGGCTGAGTGAGCGGAGCGTCACGAGCTGAATCGCTCGTTGCAGGCGCTCTGGCAGCTCGAATTGACTCTCGTTTTGATTTAGCGCGTATCCGCTCACCGCATGTGGGACATAGCGCGGGATCGCTGTATAGTTACGTCTCATACGTCCTCCAATCGGACCGCCATCGCTCGGGCGTGTCCTTCAAGCTGCTCTTGTCTCGCGATTCGGATCGCGGCGCGTGTGACCGCTTCGTCGATCGCTGTCATCTCGAGAAACGTCTGTCTGCGGTAAAAATCATCGACCGACAGTCCGCTCGAGAAGCGGGCCGTCCCGCTCGTCGGCAAGACGTGGTTCGGTCCGGCAATATAGTCACCGAACGCCTCGGCCGCCTCATGGCCGAGGAAGAACGAGCCGCCGTGGCGAATCTGTGCCATATAATCGGCTGGATCTGTCACCGCAAGTTGCACGTGTTCGGCCGCCATATCGTTCGCGTAGCGAATTGCTGCTGCTTTCGTTTTGACGAGGACGCCTCCGCGCTTGAGCGCTTCGACTGCGATGTCGCGACGTGGCAGATCGAGCAGTTGCTTGTCCAGCTCAGACCGAATCGCTTCGGCCTGTTCACTTGTCGTCACGAGGGCGAGTGCTGTCGCTTCAACGTCATGCTCGGCTTGCGCGAGCAGGTCGGCTGCGACCCATCTAGGATTGGCCGTTTCGTCGGCGATGATCAACACCTCGGACGGACCGGCGACGGAATCGATCCCGACGAAATGCGAGACGAGTGATTTCGCGGTCGCCACATAAGCGTTGCCCGGCCCGACGATCTTATCGACGGCCGAAATCGTCTCGGTGCCGAACGCGAGTGCGGCGACAGCTTGGGCGCCACCGACGAGATAACATTCGTCGGCACCGGCAATCTTCGCGGCAATCAACAGCGATAAGTCGATCCCGCCTTGTTTCGGTGGCGTCACCATGACGACCCGCTTCACTCCGGCCACTTTCGCTGGGATGATGTTCATCAACACACTCGACGGGTAGACCGCCGTCCCGCCAGGCACATAGACGCCGACCGAATCGAGCGGCATGAACCGACGACCGAGCCGGAACATCTCATCTTCAAAGACGTCGTCTTGACGCTGTTGCCGCGCATGAAACGTACGGATCCGTTTGGCCGCGAGCGTTAGCGCCTCGGTCAATTCCCGATACGCCTCCGGCGGTTCAAACGTCTCAAGGTCGACCGTTTCAATCACATCGACCCCGTCAAATTGCTTCGTCCATTCGAGGAGCGCCGCGTCACCTCTCGCCTCAACCGATTCTAAAATCGGTTTGACGGCTTCTGCCCACTGTTCTCGGCGCGTCCGATTCGTTTGTCCGTTCATCTGTCTCCCTCCTTGCTTAACCGGCGAATCCACGCTTTCAATTCGTCCGGGTCGTTCGCGAGCGCTGTCTCGCTCGTGATGAATTTCGCGTTAACCGTGAAAATCGTCTCATATTCTTCTAAATCGTTCGCGCGAAGCGTCGCCCCCGTCTCGACGATATCGACGATGCAGTCGGCGAGACCGGTCAACGGCGCGAGTTCGACCGAACCGTTCAAAGCGATCACTTCGACGTTTTGACGTTTCGAGGCAAAGTGCGAGATGGCGATATTCGGATACTTGCTGGCAACTTTCAGTTTCTTCGTACCGTTTCTCCGTTCTCTCGGACCACATACCGCCATGCGGCAACGGCCGAATGGTAAATCGACGACTTCGAGGACGCCTGGTGTCTTCTCGCGTAAAATGTCGCCGCCGACGACTCCGACGTCCGCTGCGCCATGCATGACGTATTTATAGACGTCATCGCCTTTGACGAAGATGAATTCATGACCGTCTACTTCGACGGTCAACTCACGGCCCCGCTTTTCCGGCCAAACGGTGAGACCGACTTGTTCAAAATACTCACGGGCCGCTGTTTCGATGCGCCCTTTCGCGATTGCGACTTTCATTTGATCACCTCACCTAACTGTTCTAAATCGAGCGATAGTCCGAAGGCACGTCGCGACTGTCCGAAGTGCCCGTATAACGAGTCGTAACGGCCACCTGAGAGGACGCGTCTGCCGTCGATACTGCCGGTCACGGTCAAACCTGAATAATAATCAAAGTCGCCGGTCTGTCCGAAGTCGTACGAGACGTTCAATCCGATCGCACGTAGATGTTCGACCGCATGCTCCACTTCGTCGATGGCCGGTTTTAAGCCCGGTTCCGCGAGGTCGCGTAACTCTGCTAGCGCCGAGTCACCGATCAAGAACGGCAGCTTGGCGATCAACGGGTATTGATACGATTCCGCGAGGTCGCGAAGTGACTCCAAATTACGGAGTGCTAAGTATTGACGCAACGTCCGTTCCGGGATACCGGCCTCGTTCGCCACTAACGCGATCAATGCAGCGGATCCGACTTGGATGCGTAAACTTCCTTTCGGCAGGACCCGTTCCGTCATACTAAGGAACGATTCAATCAACTCCATATCTTTTGAATCCCCATCGATCCATTCAAGACCGAGTTGCTGACGTTCATGCGGTTGTCCCGAATGCTTCGGCGTGCGTCGGTAGACGGCACCGGCGTAAGCGACGCGCATCGGTTCATGTCCGTCGGCGAGCTTCCTTGCGATCTGGAGCGTGTAGTCCGGTCGCATGACGAGCAACTCCCCATCGTTGCCGAACAAGCGATAATACGCCGACTCATCGAAGAGTGCGAGATCTTGATAATGGGAATAGTATTCAACGAGCGGCGGCTCGATCACACTATAGCCGTCCCCCTCGGCCCGCTCTAAAAATGATTTTATCCATTGCTTCGGACGCAGCACGTCCTCACCTTGCAATTCGTGCCATCCTTCCGGGATGGATCCTTTTTTATTGAACCAAATCATCAGTATCACCCTTTACCTTATTATCACTTTACCAAACTAAAGTAGTGTGTTAAATTTATCAAATCAAGCCAATGCTGTCAACCGGCGAACTCGAAAGGAACGATGTTTGATGATTGATTACACCCATGATGGCCACGTCCATACCCCATTTTGTCCGCACGGATCGACCGATTCACTCAACGCGTACGTCGAACAAGCACTTGCTCAAGGCGTTCGGACGCTGACGTTCACCGAGCACGCCCCGCTGCCGGCACGTTTCATTGATCCGACGCCAGAACAAGACTCGGCGATGGCGCTCGACTTATTGCCCCCTTATATAGAAGAGGTCGGACAGTTGAAACGAGATTACGCCGGAAGACTCGAGATTCGGGTCGGTCTCGAGATCGACTATTTGCCGGGATATGTCGATGAGACGCTCGCCTTGCTCGAGCCCTATCGCTCATACCTCGACGAGACGATCTTGTCTCAACACTTTCTACAAGTCGAAGGCGAGCTCCTGCCCGTCGACTTCTCACCGGAGACGTTTGATGCGCTCGTCAGCCGAATCGGGTCGTTCGAAGAAGTGCTACGCCGGTATTACGAAGCGCTCGGGACCGGGTTACAGTTCCCGTGGGAGCGACTGAACGTCGCGCGCATCGGGCATATCGATTTACCGATTAAATATCAGACGAACTACTCATGGAACCGTGCGAACGTCAAAGATGCCGAGTCGCGACTGTTGCGTGCAATCGCCTCACGCGGGTTCGGACTAGACTTCAACACTGCCGGTCTCCGTAAAGCCGCCTGCGGACAGCCATACGCCATGGCCGTCGCCGCTGAAGCGACCCGGCTCGGCATCCCACTCGTACTCGGTTCGGACGCCCATATCGCGGCAGATGTCGGTGCCGACTTTAAAAATATGCAAAAAAAAGCCACGTTCCTATGAACGTGGCTCCTTAACAGCGATCTAGCTATCTAGATCCCCATGTTTGGTTTGTCGACAACGATATGGCGTTCCATTTCTTCATCTACTATCTATATTACCATACTCGTCACGAGTTACAAGACAAAAGTGAACTACTCACCACTTATTTGCTTCGCAACTTGAAGTGGGAGCTTCTTGGGAAGACCGTGCTTTGACCAGCCACGGTTGTGGACCAAGCTCGTCGGGCAGTCTCTGCCCTGGAGTGTTTCAGTCGGCGAGACCCAACAGGTTGAGGCTCGCGTTGACGTCGCGGTCATGGTGCGTGCCGCATACGGCGCATGTCCACTCGCGGACGTGCAGGTCCTTCTTGCCGCCGTTCTCGCCACAGGCCGAACAAACCTGGGTCGAGGCGAACCACGGGTCGGCCTGGATCAGTGTGCGGCCGTGGAACCTGCATTTGTAGGCGAGCTGGCGGACGAACTCGCCCCACCCGGCGTCCCCGATCGATTTTGCCAGGCGGCGGTCCTGCATCATCTCCCTCGGCTTCAGCGTCTCGACCACGACGACTTGGTTCTCGTCGACGATGCGTCGCGACAGCTTGTGGAGGAAGTCGTGCCGTCGGTTCTTGACCTGCTCGTGTTTCTTCGCGAGGACGAGCCGGGCCTTCTCGCGGTTCCTGCTGCCGGGCTTCTTGCGGGAGAGCGCGCGCTGCGCCCGTTTGAGCCGTTCCTCGGCCTCGCGCAGGTTGCGCGGGTTCGCGATCTTCTCCGTCACGAGCGCGTCGTTCGTCATGACGGCGAAGTGCCCGAGGCCGAGGTCGATCCCGATTTTGTGCTCGGCCGGGACCCAGGGCTCGTCGGGCTGCTCGACGAGGAGCGACACGAAGAACTTGCCCGTCTTCGTCATCGACACGGTCGCCGAGCGGATCTCGCCGTCGAAGATTCGGTGCTGTGTGAAGCGGATGAACCCGACCTTCGGGAGCCGGACCCGGTCCCCC
The DNA here is from genome assembly GCF_004337045.1 of Exiguobacterium sp. SH5S4. Lineage (NCBI taxonomy): Bacteria > Bacillati > Bacillota > Bacilli > Caryophanales > Exiguobacterium > Exiguobacterium sp. SH5S4. The sequence continues at coordinate 13,783 of NZ_SJUQ01000022.1, read as the reverse complement.
TCGATGCGGATCGTGCCGTGCTGGTTGTTCGTCGTGTAGGAGGCGCGCGATTTCCGTCTCGACTTGAACACCGGAAAGCCGGCCGTCCCGGCGAAGAACTTCGCGAACGCCGCGTCGAGGTGAAGCTTCGCATTCGCGAGCGCGAGGCTGTCCGCCTCGGCGAGGAACGGGAACAGGGGCTTGTACGAGGCGGGTGTCGGCAGTTTTCGCTTCGGGCCGGTCCCAGCCTTCGCCTCCTCGTGGATGGCGATGCGGTCCTCGAGCAGCTTGTTGTAGATGAACCGGGCACAGCCGATCGTCCTGACCAGGAAATCGGCCTGTTCCGACGTCGGGTGGAGCCGGTATTTGTAGCCATTCAGCATGTCTCCCCCTCCTCTCGGCCGATGATCGTGATGAACGCCTTCCTCATCCGATACCCGCGACGGGGGAAGGGAAATCTGACGGAATCACGAACTTATGTTCGTCATATCTGTCACAGGGGTGGCCAAGAAGTTTATGTACGGGCGATTCATCTCCCACCTACGCTGGGCTTCGCCCCAGACGCTTAGAGGTGGGAGAATTCTCGCTTAATTATGTTAAAAAGGATGACCCGAAAGTCATCCTAACTTTTAAACTGCCATTTCGGCATACATGTCTTTCAACTGTTTCGTCGCGGCTTCATCCATCTGAAGGGCGACGAGCTCGACGAAGCGCAGGGCTGGATCGGTATCACCTGACAAGGCGACGATTTCAGCAGCCGCGCCGTCAAGGGCGAGTAGAATTCCTGAAACACCTAGCGTCGGATAGTAACGGAGCAACGCCCGAACATGCTTCATCTCGGAGACGTCATTCCCATTAATTTTGAGTGATTTAACGGCAAGCTCTTTGTGCGTGCCGATGGCAAATTTATCTTCCCATACCTCTTCAAGTGTGATCAACGCTTCCACATCATAGGCACCATCTGTGAAACGAACTAGTTTTTCCATGTGACATATCCCCTCTCGTTTATCTACTCTTATTATAAAAAAGATTCAGCGGAATAGTTTGTGAAATATTGAACATTATGTGTAAACTTTGTCTCACCTCACGATTAGACATAAAAAAAGGCCCCTCCGAGGAGGGGCAAATAATGGAAGAGTAAAACACCATTGGCAGTACATTAATAATATAACATCGAATGTAAACGTTTACAATGTGTTTCTGAAACTTTTTTCAAGCGGCATATGTAAGACGTCAATCCCACTTTCCCGCATCAAATCAAGTCCATCCCCGTGCTCATAGCCGACAGCGTACACGACTCGGGCCACGCGCGCAGCGATGAGCGCGAGCGAGCAAGAATGGCATGGTGAATGGGTCACATAGGCGGTAGCGCCGAATGCGTTCGTCGAATCAGCGGCCAATTTCCCGATCGCATTGATTTCGGCATGGATCTCGTGTTGTTTTGACCAATTGTGATGTTCGAACGGGTCGCTACATTTAACAAATGTCACACCTTGCTCGATGATGCGCACAGACGGCTCGGTCAAGTCGACCGTATCATCCGTCACATATTCGGCTCGTTGGTAAAATCCGTCATCACGTTTTAGAAAGATTTCATTACAGTTCGTATGTCCCGGCGGTGTCCCGTTCAATCCGATCGAGATCGGTTTCTCATCTTTGACGATGACACAGGCGACACTCTTCGAGGCACATTTCGAGTGCCGTTCCGCCATCATGTCGGCGAACTGTAACCACGTCTCGTCCCACAATCGTTGTTTCTCCATCCTGATCCTCCTCATGGAAAAAGAAAGTCTGAATGCTCAGACTTTCTTTTTAGTATCCAGTCTCTTTTGGCAACTCTTTATTCTTTGAGGCAATTTCGATGACTTTTTCTTTCAGTTCGTGCTCCATCCGATCGAGCTCACGTTCGGCCTCACGACGCTTCTGCTTGCCTTCCTGTTGGATACGCAGCGTTTCGTCGAGCGTTGACAATAGATTCTCGTGCGCGACTTTGAGCGATTCGACCGAAACGATCCCTTTTTCGTTCTCGGTTGCGATCTCGATCGACGAATCTTTCAACATTTTCGAGTTTTGTTCGAGCAGTTGGTTCGTCGTCTTCGTGACGTCTTGTTGCATCCGGAGTGCCGTTTTCTGGCGCGTCAAGCTGAGGGCGAGGACGACTTGGTTTTTCCAAAGCGGAATCGTGTTGACGACAGCCGACTCGATTTTCTCGGCTAAGATTTGGTTATTTTGTTGGATGACACGGATTTGCGGCGCCATCTGCAGACTGATCGTCCGACTCAACTTCAAATCATGCAACTTCTTCTCGAACCGGTCTGTCAATTGGATCATATCGTTTAGCTGTTGCAGCTTCACTTGATCTCTCGTCGTTTCGACTTCTTGACGGAGCGGCGCGATCTCGTGATCGCGGACGTGGTCGAGCTTCGTCTCACCGGCTGCGATATAGACGTTCAATTCTTCGAAGTAGCGCTTGTTCTTATCATACATTTGATCGAGCATCGTAATGTCCTTCATCAGACCGAACTTAGCTCGGTCGAGATTGTGAATGACTTCTTCCAAATAGACGTTCATTTTTTCAAATTGAAGCTTATAGTTTTCAGCTTTCTTTTTCGCTCGTCCGATGAGCGGTAAGTTGTCTATAAAACTCTTCTTCTCCGGTTGAAGCATATCCGGGTCCATCTTCCGAACGTTTTGCATCAAATCGGACAACAACTTACCTGCGTCGCCACCGTCTTTCATGCGGACCTCGGTCAAGATTTGGTCAGAGAATTGAGACAGTTCCCGTTGGACGTTCGATCCGAATAACATGACGGAGTCTGTTTTTTTAATATCGATCGACTCGGCGATCCGGGTGATTCGTTCCCGGTGTTGTTGCGGCACGTCGGCTTTCGGTTGGATGGCCGGCACCTCATGTTTTTCTGTCATCGAGGACCAATCCACAGACGGGTCAGAGATTTCCTCTGTCTCGGTCTTTGTTTTCGTCTGTGAAGTGAGCTCTTCTTCTGGCCATGACTGCCAGTTCGTTTCATTCGATGAAGTCATGTTTTTTTCTCCCTTCCGGTTGATCTGCCAATACCCGTTCCATCATGATCAATTCGCGTTCGAAGTCGACAGCGTCGTCTTCGAGCAGACGGCTCCGTTGTTCTTTGAACTTATCGACGATGAGCCGCATATTGGTGATCAGTTGCTCTCGTGTCTCTTCTTGAATGACGACACGTTTTCCTTCTAGTTCTTTAAATTTCAAGACGACGGACACGAGCGAGTCCAAATAAAACGTGAACAGATCTCTGACGTGCTTCGCATCTTGGGGGTTCTCGAACAATTCGGCAAACAGTTCGTGTGCCTCTCTCGAGACCGCCTTCATTTCACGACGAACTTCGACATCTTTTATTTCAGGCAAGATACGATCGATCTGCTGGAGTTTTTCGTACCCTTGCTCGATCGTCCGTTGTAAAAATTGCAGTTCCAAGTCGTCTGTCGCTTCGAACTGACGGACCGGTGCCACATCTTCCATCGGTTTAAGGATGCGGGAACCGACGAACGGTTCTTCTTCATCGAGCAACAGTTTTTTCTTCGCCCGTTTCGCTACCGGTGCGGGTGCCCGCTTACGTCGTTTGTTACTCGACCACACCTCATTCAATACGAGCGCCCCGACGATGATAAACAGCCAGGAGAAATCAAACACACTTATGGCAAAATATAGGATTGCCCCGGTCAGGGCCCATTTCATCCATGTCTTCATCCTTGTCACCTCGTCTCATGATACTTCTATTGTACCTTACGTGAACCGTCAACAAAAGTTTCGTCATCTTTATAAGCTTAGCATAATGAAGCCGTTCGCTCTCTCGGTCGCAAGTACGAAAAAAAGCAAGGGGAAGTTCCCCTTGCTTAGCTGATTAACCATGTCGAGACCATAACGATTGCGACCGTCACCGGGATGACGTAACGAATGAGGAAACGCCATACCGGATACAATTTAGCGCCCGTCCCGGACGTTTTAATCTCGTCTTGCAAAATACGCTCATCGACGACATGGCCGACAAAGATTGACGTGAGTAACGCCCCTGTCGGCATGAGGATGTAACTGACGACATAGTCCATCGAGTCAAAGAACGTACGGCCGTTCAAGAACTGCAACTCACTCATCAGTCCGAACGATAAGGCCGAGGGGATCCCGACGGCGAACACGATGGCCGCTGAGAGGAGTGTGACGTTACGCTTCGACATCGTTTGTTTCTTCTCGTTCAATTTATCGGTCACACCGGCGACGACGACTTCGAGCATCGCGATCGAAGACGTGATCGAGGCAAACGTGAACAATAAGAAGAACAATACCATGAAGAAGCCGCCGAGTGGGACTTGGTTAAATACGGCCGGCAACACGACGAACAGGAGCGCCGGGCCTTCTGCCGGATCGAGCCCCGAGGCGAAGACGGCCGGGAAGATGGCGAGTCCCGCCAAAATTGAAACAGTGACGTTCAACAAGACGATCATATTTGCCGAGCGGTTGAGCGTCCCTTTCGTTTGAATGTACGAGGCGTATGTGAGCATCGCCGCCACCCCGAGCGACAGCGAGAAGAACGCTTGCCCGAGCGCGAACAAGACCGACTCGCCGGTCAGTGCCGAGAAGTCAGGCTGCAAGAAGAAGCGGACCCCTTCCATGGCACCGTCAAGTGTCAACGAGCGGATGACGAGCACGATGAAACTGACGAACAGGAGCGGCATTAAAATCTTGCTCATCCGCTCGATTCCGCCTTCTACCCCTTTCAAGACGATGAGTAGCGTGATCAATAAGAACAAAAATTGTCCGAAGATGGCAATCCCAGGAGATGCGACGACGTCCGCGAACACGGTCCCGAACTCGTCAGGTGACCGGCCACTGAGCGTCCCGCTCAAGCCGAGCCCGACATAGATCAACACCCATCCACCGATGACACTGTAGAATGATAGCAGTAAGAAGCAAGCGATTACGCCGAGGTAACCGACCAATGTCCAATGGCGATGGCCGAGTTTTTTAAAGGCAAGGAGCGCCGTCTTTTGCGTCGAGCGCCCGACGATGAACTCTCCGATGAGAAGCGGCAGACCGAGTAAGAATGTGAATGCTAAAAACATGAGCAAAAAGGCGCCGCCCCCACTTGTTCCCGTGACATATGGAAATTTCCAGATGGCACCGAGACCGATTGCGGACCCTGCGGCCGCTAAAATGAATCCAATTTTTGAGGCGAACGAATTTTGCGCCATTACTATCCCTACTTCCTAATTTCATTTCATTTTCATAATAATAGTGAAATACTAACACGGTTCAGAAACGAGAACAACAAAAAACAGAGAAAAGTCTGAATTCTTTCCTCTGCCTTCGTAAACGATTATGGGACGAGAAATGTCAGTTCATTCGGTAACACTTTAATCTGTAAATGATCCGTTTCAAAGTGTTCACCATCCACATCGATGACTTGTGGCTCACGCAAAAACACATCAAGTTGCTCCATTTGGAGATGGACCCATTCTGACGACGACTGTTCGAGTCCGAGCTGTTGCGTCAATAGCTGACGAATCATCGGGAAGCCGATGGCCGAGCTATGGACGACTTCGACGAGACCGTCCGTGAACGATTGCGTCGCGATCTTCGTCGGGACCGTGCCGAGATAGGCACCGTTGCCGACGTATAGAAAGCTGACGGCCCCATCATGGATGACCTCGCCCGCCCGCTCGATACGGACCTTGAACGGATCGAGTTCACGGAACTGACGAATCGTCGCTAAAAAGTAACCGATCGAGCCGAGCGTTTCTTTTTGGAGCGGGTCGATTTGTCGGGAAGCATCCGCGATCAATCCGACCCCGACAAAGTTGAGGGCGAACCGGTCGTTGACACGCATCACATCGACCGATTGCTGCTCGCTCATTTTAAACAGGCGAGCCGCCTCAATCGGTTCAACAGGCAGTTCAATCGCCCTCGCGAAGTCGTTGCACGTCCCCGCTGGCACGAGACCGACGCTCGGACGTTCGTCACGAGGCAACGCCATCAATCCGTTGACGACTTCATGAAGCGTCCCGTCCCCACCGATGAGGATCAAATGATCGAATCCACTGCTCGTTCGAGCAAGGTGCGCTGCATCCCCTTCAGCTAGCGTCTTTTGGATGAGGATCTCTTGATACATCGACTCGACTGTCCCGACCACTTCGCCGAGCATCGTCTCGCTCGCACCCGACTTCGGGTTCGAAATGATCATCGCTTTCATAGTAGACCAGCTTGTTCCAAGAAGTCTTGGGCTACGTCGTAGGCCCGTTCTTTCCCGTAAGCGACCCGACGGTTCAATTCAGACATCTCTTCGTCAGTGATGAGTCCGCCCAACTGGTTGAGCGCGTCCTCGATCTCCGGATGTTCTTCAAGCGTTTCTGCTTTCAAGAGTGGAGCACCTTGATAAGGCGGGAAGAACTGTTGATCGTCTTCTAACACGAGCAGGTCGTTTTCGGCGATATCCGCGTCGGTCGAATACGCATCGATAAGATTGACGTCGCCCCGTGCGATGGCGCTGTAACGAAGTTTCTGCTCCATCGAAACGACAGAAGGGAAATCAAGTCCGTACGCTTGCTGGAGTCCTGGATATCCGTCTTCACGGTCCGTGAACTCGAGCGTGAATCCGGCCTGGATGTCATTTTGCACGCTACGTAAATCTGAAATCGTCGTGACGCCTTCAGTTTCCGCATAGTCACGCGGGATTGCGATGGCGTACGTGTTATTGAATTGCATCGGTTCAAGTAAAACGAAGCCGTCATCTGCTAGCGCATCCCGTGCTTGTTCGTACACTTCACGGGCATCGTTTGAATTCGGTGTTTCTTTCACCAGACTCGCGAGTACCGTCCCGGTGAATTCAGGATAAATATCGACATCACCGGATTTCAACGCTCCCCAGACGAACGTCGTCTCTCCGAAGTTCGGACGGACCGATACGGTCAGATCCGTCTCTTCTTCGATCAACAGTTTGTACATGTTCATCAAGATCTCCGGTTCAGGACCGAGCTTCCCGGCGACGACGAGGTCGGTCTGTTGGGTACGGCCCAATGCGAGTGGTGCCGCGACAATTATCGCCAAGACGGTCGATACGGCGATCAGCTTCGTCTTGTTGCGGGTCGCCGTCGCACCTTCCATTTGACGGAGCAAGAAGTCGAACAATAATGCGAGAATGGCTGCTGGGATCGCACCGAGCAAAATCAAATAGTTGTCGTTTCGATTAATTCCAAGCAAGATCAACGTCCCGAGTCCTCCTGCTCCGACGAGTGCCGCCAGCGTGGCTGTACCGACAATTAACACCATCGCTGTTCGAATCCCGGCCATGATGACCGGTAGCGCGAGCGGTAGTTCGACTCTCATCAAACTTTGGTTCGGTCTCATGCCGCAACCTTGCGCGGCTTCGATCAGTGACTTATCGACTTCGTTCAACCCCGTGAACGTATTGCGAAGGATTGGCAACAACGCGTACAGAACGAGCGCAATCGTGGCAGGAAGTGCACCGATCCCAACGAGCGGAATCATAAGACCGAGTAGAGCCAAAGAAGGAATCGTTTGGATGATGGCGGTGAAGCCGATTGCTGTTTCGGCCACTTTTTTACGCCGCGTCAGCCAGATACCTAACGGGACCGCAATTAACACCGCAATCAAAAGGGAGACAACAGAAAGTTGTAAATGCTCGATTAGCGCTTCGACCAATTCCCCGCGTCGATTTTGGAACGTTTCAAGCATCTGCCTCACCTCTTCCGTGTTGTGTAAAGTTGAGCACGAACGGATCATCACTCGCCCGAATCTCGTCAGGCGTACCGACGACGACCAGTTTCCCGTCACGCATGAGAGCGATCCGGTCCCCGAGTTTCATCGCCTCCTCAATGTCATGAGTGACGAACAGAATCGTCTTCCCTAACTCATCGTTCAACCGTTTGATGTCATCTTGGAGCTGGGCCCGACTGATCGGATCGAGCGCCGAGAACGGTTCATCCATTAAAATGACTTCCGGGTCGGCCGCAAGCGCTCGCAAGACGCCGACTCGTTGTTGTTGACCACCCGACAGTTCAGGCGGTTTTTTAGAACGGAGGACAGGGTCGAGACCGGCGATTTTCATCAGTTCGGTCACACGGTCTTTCGTCTTCGTCTTCGGCCATTTCAATAGGTCCGGAACGACGGCGATGTTCTCTTCGACCGTCAAATGCGGGAACAATGCGATTTGTTGGAGCACGTAGCCGATGTTGCGTCGCAGTTCATAAATGTCGAACTGATAGATTTCGCGCTCATCAATCAGGATTTTCCCGTCAGTGTGGTCAATCAGACGATTCACCATCTTCATCGTCGTCGTCTTGCCACAACCCGATGGCCCAATCAATACGAAAATCTCTCCTTTTCGTACCGTCAAACTCAAGTTTGCAACAGCCAATGTCCCATCATCGTAACGCTTGGAAACATTTTGAAATTCAATCAACACAATCCCTCCTCGGCTTTTCACATTATATGAAAGTCAAATATTAGTTTGCCCGTTTCCAGCGATTGTTAAACAATAAAAGGTTCTCCCGCGGGAGAACCTTTTCGTTATGGAAGTGTGATGGTAACGTGGCGACGACCCCAATTGATCGCCTCGCTCTTCGTATCGACGAGTAAATCGACGATGTTGCCTTTAATGCGTCCCCCCGTATCGAGAGCGATCGCTTGACCGATCCCTTCGATCTGTACGACCGTACCGAGCGGGATGACGACCGGATCGACGGCGATGATGCGCATGCCGTTATAAAAAATCGAATCCGTCACGTCGTGTCCCGTCGCCGTCAACACCCGGCCCCCGTATGAGCCGTTGTCTGCCGCATCATTCGTATAAGCTGTCGACTCAGCTTGAATGACGCGCCCGCTGTTTGTCGAGACAGGTTTCGCCACAGCGTTTGTCGTGGCTTGCTCTGCTTTCGCTTCTGCCTGGCGCTTCGCTGCTTCTGCAAGTCGCGCTTTCTCAGCCGCGACCCGCTTTGCTTCCGCCAACCGTTTCGCTTCCCGCTCTGCCTGCTGCTTGGCTTTTTCTTCTGCCACTCGTTTCTCTTCCGCGAGTCGCTTCTCTTCCGCGAGTCGCTTTTCGCGCTCGATTTTTTGTTGGCGCTCAAGCTCGATCGCAATCCGTTCCAACTCCAGCGGGTTTTGTACGATTTTCTGTTCTGTTCCGATTCCAATTTGAGCGGCGTCGGCAGTCGTAGCAACTACGAACGTACCGGCGACGACAAACAGAAGCGTCATCATATATTTTAAATATTTCATAGTGATTAGGTCAGCCCTTTCTCGTCTTCTAACGAACAGGAGTAAATTTACCATGCCGTCTCGAACCCGAGAAGTGGTTTTGACGAAGTGAAATATTGCTGACATATGAACGAACGTTTAGTTACAGATTGTAACAATTGCCGAAAACGTTGCTATACAAGCGACCTAACAAAAAAATTACAGATCGGTTACAAACGTCCTCGTAACAAATCTGTAATCTGTTTGTCATTCTGTTTCAGCTGTAATCGGGCGTAAATCATGGGCCCGGACCATCCCCCAAGGCGCCACATCGACTTCAACTTCGAACGTTTTCGCACCTTCGATCACAGCTTTCTCGTCCTCGGCGACACGGTATGAACTCATGTCGGTGATGAAGACTTGGCGATCGTAATATTCAGCCCGCGTCCCACCAAAGAACGGTCGGGAGCTGACCCGGTCTATTGTGGCAAAACCAGCGTCATCCGTTTTGAATGAGACGTAGACCGTCCCGGAATCGACATCTTGTCGCCCTTGCAACGAATCAAACTCGAGATAGACGTAATCCCCAAAAAATGGGTCATACGGCTCGTACGACGTCGCTTTGAACGTATACGACTGGCCGAACCAAGACACCGCATAAACGAGCAAGATAAAACCGATGGCAATCAATACTTGTACGATCGGTACAAGCCAAGGAGTGATTCGTTTCATGTCCGAGCATCCCCTCTCGTACGGCTACGCCACCACAACGCGAGCGACAACGCGAATACGATCAACGCCCCGATCAAGAAGAAGAGCGAGATGTCGAGCCGATCCCAAACATAAATGAAATAAATCGTCATTTGGACAAGTAAGAAATAGATGAACGCCAAAACGATCGGTTTCCGCTCATGGTCTTGCATGATCAAGTAAGCGAGCGCCACCACTTCAAGCAAGATCGCGAGTAAGATACCTGAATCTTCGAATAGCGAGAACGGGATGACCGCGAGTAGGCTCACCCACAGCAAATCGGGGCGACGATGTGTCAAGTACACAGCCACGAGGACGACGGAAAGCAGCGTGGCCTCGATGACGGACGGCTGACGTTGAGACAACCAACCCTCGGTCGCATTGACCAAGTAACCGATGGACAAGATGGCAGCGACGAACAAGAAGAGATACTGCCACTGAGCCCGCTCCCGGTAGACGAGGAACAGGATATGCAGTGCTGCGAGTGCCCAAAGCGGCCAAAACCGTCCCTCGTAATCGATATACTGACCGATCGTGAGCAACAGTCCGTAAAAGCTGAACCAGGCGAAAATCCGGTCAAGCTCGTTATCACCGTAATGGAACCAAACCCACGTCACGAGCAGGCCGAACAGGATGAGTGTGATCCCGATTCCTTGAAAGCTGTTCGTGACCGCTAAAAAAGCGGCTAGCGCTGCGATGAACGTGAAGATCGGGTGCTTATAGATCAGTTTGTGCAGGACGGCGACAGCAAAGAATAGCCAAAACAGAAGCGGTAGTTGCGAGGAAAGATTATACGTTGTGAAGATGACAATCATCGTGGCGACGAAGAAAACGACGCCGAGGACGCGGAACAACGTCACATACCGAGGGGCTTTCACTTGAAGCCGCTCCGCTGCTACGTACATCCCGAGCATGAAGACAAGGAATATGGATACTTTGACGAGGTCTGGGATCGCTTGCCAGTTGGCGGCGACAAAACTGAATAGACTAAGGGCGAGCAGGATTGATCCGATAATGACAAGAATTGGCGGTTTGTGCTCACGTTTGTCACTAACCGCCAATTTCTTATATTCAAAATCAATCAACCGTTGACCGGTCGTTTCATCTAGCAAACCCGCCTCTTTCCATTCACGAACTTTTTTGTCAATGGACACCTGAATCATCCCTTTCGGTTAAAAGGTCAGCTGGCGCGTTCGATCAATTCCAATTCTTTTTTCAACAAAACTTGTTTCTCAAACTCGAGGCCGAGCTGTTGATATTCCTCCATGATGGAAACGTCCCCGATGACCGTATTCGTTAATACGGCAGTCACTTCTGCGACCCATCCTTCACGAGTTGACTTGACGATATCACCCACAGCGAATTCTAAAGACACACCCATTCACTTCCAATCTTAAATTTGTTTTTATCATTATAACTAAATTATATAGGTTTGAATACGTTTTCTTTTGTACATTTGATGAATTGTGACAAAATTTTTCCAGTCAATCCCCAAATAATGTAGTCTTCATGTTCGTAAAAAGGTTCTCTCATTTTAATTACCCGTTTTTCATACGCTTTAGCGTTCGCCATTCGGTCAAACGGAATATTTTGATCCGGATTCATCGTCCATTCCATCTCGCCGTGAAACGGATCAATTAACAGTAACGTTTCGACAGGAACGGTGAACAGATGATCGACTTCATCCGTTTGACGTACGTCCGGAACTGTCGGAATCATCCCGACGAACGGATAGATGAGTTGACGGTGCGGCGTGGCGAGCGGCTGTAAGCGACCGATGACCTCGATCGTCTCGAGCGGTACCTCGAGTTCTTCACTCGTCTCTCGGACCGCGGCCTCGACAGGTGTCTCCCCTCGCTCGAGCCGACCTCCCGGGAACGAGATCTCTCCAGGTTGGCGGCGCATCGTATGGGCCCGGACTTCAAAGACGACGTGCCAGACGTCATCGATTCGCGTCAACGGGATCAAGACGGCGGCGGTCTGTTCATAATTCTCTTCCATCGAGAAACTTTCTCGTAATTTCGCTTCAGTAACCCATGATTGTTTCATGATTTTCAACCTCGCTCTCTCTGTTTTACAGTTCCACCAGCGTCTCCTCGTTTAAACGTGGCAAATGTCGGAAATATCATTATTAATGATAGGAGATGGTGGAATTGGTTCAACAAGTTGATATATTGATCGTCGGGGCGGGGCCGACAGGACTCACACTCGCTTTGACATTAGCCAGATATGGAATCTCTTTTGAAATCATCGATCGAAAAACGACGCCTTCGAACAACTCACGGGCCATCGGGATTCAGCCACGAACGATCGAAGTGTTTTCACGCCTTGATGTCGCCAAAGAAGTACTCAGTCGCGCCAGAACAATCGAAAAAGGAAACTTATACTTTTCTGGGCAGTGGACGGCCAAACTCGAGTTCTCACGTCTCGTCACGCCTTACCCGTTCGTCACGCTATTGCGACAAAACGAGACCGAGGCCATCTTAGAACAGGCGTTGAACGACCACGGGCACTACGTTCAACGCGGCGAGTCACTCGTCTCGTTGACCCACTATCCGACACGTGTGCTCGCCCATCTCGAATCCGACTCGAACCGTACGATCGAAGCCAAGTATATCGTTGCGGCCGATGGCGCCAACAGTTCGATTCGCCGTATGCTCGCGCTCCCGTTCAGCGGGAAGTCGTTCAAAGAGTCTTGGGTATTGGCCGATATGAAGGCGAAATGGAACATCTCCCGTGAAGAAGTACACATCTTTTTCTCGGACCGTGGCGTGTTAGAAGTGTTCCCGCTGACGGATGACACGATCCGGATTACCGGTAACCTCGCGAGCGACGAATCATTCAGCGAGGCCGAGTTGCACGAATTGGTCGAACAACGGAGCCACATGCCGGTAGAGATCGACGAGGTCGAATGGTTTTCGCTGTTTAGGGTGCACAATCGCATGGTCGACTCGTTCATCCATAACCGTGTCATCTTAATGGGCGACGCGGCGCATATCAATTCGCCCGTCGGCGGCCAAGGGATGAATACGGGCATCGCCGACTCGTTCAACCTCGGCTGGAAGCTTTGGCTTCATCTGAAAGCAGGGGCGCCGTTCAGTGTCGTCGACACGTACCGGGACGAGCGTGAACACGTCGCCAGAAACGTCTTGCAGACGACGAACGTCGCGACCGAAGTGCTCCAAACGACGCTCCCGATCTTATTGCCGTTTCAAGCAGTCGGAGCGGACGTGTTCACCCGCGTCAATTTGATTAATGAAAAGATCACCGAACGGATCGCCCAGCTCCACTTGTCTTACCCTGGGCACTCACGTATACCGTTCATCCGGGTCGCCGAAGGAAAGATCTTTCCCGAGATCGAGATGATCCGATCCGATGATGGCCTTCGTCAAAAGATCTCTGAAGTCGCCGATGGCCGCTTCCAAGTGCTCGTCCTCGATGACGGCAAACGTGACCCAAGTGAGTTATATGAGTACTTGAACGCTCATCAATCATTCTTCCAAATCATCACGTTGTCTAAAACAAGCCGTCCTTTCTTTGACCAAGGCAACGAACTTGCGAAATCCTTGTTCATGCGTCGGGGCGTCCTCGTCATTCGACCGGACGGATACCTGCTGCATAAACAGCGTCATATGCGACCTGAACCGCTACGTGACAAACTGTCGGTCTGGTTACCGTCTTAAGTCAAAGGGGCTGGGACATAACTAGCCTGTTTTAAAGCTTTTCAATAAAAAGAGGGGTCCGGTCACCGATTTTCGGTGGCCGGACCCCTTCTTTGCACTTCCCCCGATGCCCACGGCGATGAACTTCCGT
>NZ_SJUQ01000021.1:0-54167 GCF_004337045.1 Exiguobacterium sp. SH5S4 | reverse complement strand
TCATTCCGCCGACTTCCCCCCGGAGGGTTCCGTCGATTTCCTGCGCTCGACTTGCATGTATTAGGCACGCCGCCAGCGTTCGTCCTGAGCCAGGATCAAACTCTCCAAAGAATTTGATATAGCTCTTGAAAATGACGAAGCTTGCGCTTCAATCAAAACTTGTAAAACTTTTTTTGCCTCATCGTTCAGTTTTCAAAGTTCGTCAGTTAAGATGGTGGGCCTAAGTGGACTCGAACCACCGACCTCACGCTTATCAGGCGTGCGCTCTAACCGGCTGAGCTATAGGCCCATAATGAAAATGGTGCACCCTGAGAGATTCGAACTCCCGGCCTTTAGATTCGTAGTCTAACGCTCTATCCAGCTGAGCTAAGGGTGCATGGTGCGGTCGAGAGGACTTGAACCTCCACGGTGTTAACCACCACTAGGCCCTCAACCTAGCGCGTCTACCGATTCCGCCACGACCGCAGCGTATTAAATGTTACGAGGAATAAAAATGGTGAGCCATGCAGGGCTCGAACCTGCGACCCTCTGATTAAAAGTCAGATGCTCTACCAACTGAGCTAATGGCTCAAATATAAGCTGGGCTGGAAGGGATCGAACCTTCGCATGTTGGAATCAAAATCCAATGCCTTACCACTTGGCTACAGCCCAACGTAAATGGCGGTCTTGACGGGATTTGAACCCGCGATCTCCTGCGTGACAGGCAGGCATGTTGACCCCTACACCACAAGACCAGTATACGCGCTTAAATTTGAAATGGTGGAGGATGACGGGATCGAACCGCCGACCCCCTGCTTGTAAGGCAGGTGCTCTCCCAGCTGAGCTAATCCTCCAAAATGGTGACCCGTACGGGAATCGAACCCGTGTTACCGCCGTGAAAGGGCGGTGTCTTAACCGCTTGACCAACGGGCCATTTGTTTAATTGGTGTTTTCTAAAAAGTAAATGGCGGAGACGGAGGGATTCGAACCCTCGCACCGGTTTCCCAGCCTACTCCCTTAGCAGGGGAGCCCCTTATAGCCGCTTGGGTACGTCTCCAAAATAAAATGGCTCCGCAAGTAGGATTTGAACCTACGACCTACCGGTTAACAGCCGGTTGCTCTACCACTGAGCTATTGCGGAACGTTGCTTGAATTTTTCAAAGTAACGATTTAAATTGTAACCGCAAACCCGAAACGTGTCAATCACTTTTTTAGAAAAGCTTTAATTTTTCATGCCGCGCTCTTGGCGACTCCTATAAGATATCACGGTCAAAAACGACCGTCAACACTTTTCAATAAAAAAAGTTGAGCAAAATGAAACCACTTTGCTCAACTCCGACTTTCTTCTTACCTAAATATCGATTTATTGTTTTTTGGGCTCTAGCATCGTCAGGCTGATCCGGCCCCGGTTGGCATCGACTTGCTCGATCCAGACGGTAACGATGTCCCCGACCGCGACCACGTCGAGTGGATGCTTGACGTAACGGTTCGACAGCTTCGAGATGTGGACGAGCCCGTCCTGCTTGACCCCGATATCGACGAACGCCCCGAAGTCGATGACGTTGCGGACAGTCCCTTGAAACTCCATCCCGACCTGCAAGTCTTCTAAGTTCATGACATCCGTCCGTAAGAGCGGCTTTTGAATATCCTCACGTGGGTCACGGCCCGGTTTGGCGAGCGACTTCAAGATGTCTTCGACCGTCGGCAGTCCCGCCTCAAGCGTTTCGCTGAGCACTCGTGCGTCGACCGATTTCAACCGATCTCGCAACTCGGCCGTACCGACCGCCGCTTTCGAGACACCGAGTTCTTTCAATAGAGACAACGCCAACTTGTAACTCTCTGGGTGAATCTCAGTTTGGTCGAGTACATCGCTCCCGTTCGTGATGCGAAGGAAGCCAGCTGCTTGTTCATACGCCTTCGCCCCAAGCCGCGGCACTTTCTTAATTTCTTTCCGCGTATTGAAACGACCAAACTCATCACGATACACGACGATATTTTTTGCCGTCGTCTTATTGAGACCCGATACATAAGTGAGCAGTGACTCGGAAGCCCGGTTCACATCGACACCGACCATGTTGACGACGCTCTCGACGACGAACTCGAGTGAGCCTTTCAATTTGTTTTGACTGACATCGTGCTGGTACTGTCCGACCCCGACTGATTGCGGGTCGACTTTCACAAGCTCGGCCATCGCATCTTGGATCCGGCGGGCGATCGATACAGCCGAACGTTCTTCGACTTTCAACTCCGGGAACTCAGATCGCGCAATCTCGGAAGCCGAGTACACGCTGGCCCCGGCTTCATTGACGATCGCGTACGCGACCTCACGCTCGGCCGTCTTCAGCCAGTTCGAGACAAATTGCTCGGTCTCACGTGAAGCGGTCCCGTTGCCGATGACGATGACAGAGATCGGATAGCGTTTGATGAGAGATGAGAGTACTTTTTCCGAACCGGCCACGTCATGCTTCGGCGCCGTCGGATAGAACACGCCAACTTCTTCAACTTTCCCGGTCTCGTTGACGACAGCCCACTTGCAGCCGGTCCGGTAGGCCGGGTCGATGCCGAGCACGACGACTTCACGGAGTGGCGGCTGCATATAGAGCTGCTTCAAGTTCTTTGCGAATACGTCGATGGCTTGTTCTTCAGCCGTCTCGGTCAATGAACTGCGGATTTCGCGTTCGATGGCCGGGAAGACCGATTTCTTAAACGCATCCTTTATAGCGAGCGTCACAACATCCCGTTTCTCGGTCGGAAGACGATCGAACTTACTGAGTGCTCGTTTCAAGAACAACGTCTCGTCAAAGACAAGCTTCACTTGGAGCACGTCGGTCCGCTCGCCCCGGTTCAACGCGAGGATACGGTGCGGCACGATGCCGACTACTTTCTCCTCGTAGTCGTAATACTGGGCGAACACTTCTTTCTCGTCTTCTGCCGTCTTTTTCTTTTGTGAACGGAGGAGCGCCTCGTTCCGCACTTTCGTCCGTAGCGTCTGCCGGAGAGCTGCCTCTTCCCCCCACTCTTCCCCGATGATTGCTTGCACGAACGGAAGCGCCTCTTCTAGCGCCAGTTCACCCGTGAGTCCCTCCGCTTGTTGTATCGAATAAGCAGATGCTTCCCGGAACCAGTCCGCGAGCGGCTGCAGCCCTTTCTCTCGTCCTTGCTCGGCTTTCGTCCGGCGCTTCGGACGATACGGCAAGTAGATGTCGTCGACTTGTTGGAGACTCGTCGCGACCTCGATGGCTCGCGTCAGTTCCGGCGTTGCCTTCTCGAGTTCTTCGAGCTTTGCGAGGACGTCTGTTTTCCGTTTTTGGAGACTCTCTTCATATTGGAGTGAGTCGAGGATCGCTTTGATCTCCACTTCGTCCAAATTCCCCGTCATCTCTTTTCGGTAGCGGGCCATGAACGGGATCGTCGCTCCGTCCGACGCAAGTTGTTGTACCGTCTCGATTTGACTCGTCTTCAGCTTTAATTCGTTCGCAATCTTCGTAATCAATCGAATCACTTCCTTTTCTCTTCTCTATTGAAGTGTAGCAAACTCTGTAGAAGACGACAAAAAAACGATGACCGTTTAGTCATCGTTTGAGAATACTTCGTTGAGTGGGACTTTGATGGCCTCACGCAATTTCTCGAGCGCGCGTCGCTGTAGACGTGACACGTGCATTTGGGAAATTCCGAGGAGTTCACCCGTCTCTTTTTGACTCATGTTTTTATAGTAAGCACATTCTAAAATCGCTTGTTCCCGCTCATTCAAGACGCTGAACGCCTTTTCGAGAATGAGGCGCTGGTCGACCGACTCATACCCACGCTCTTGGCTGCCGACGAGGTCGAGCAGTGTGACCGTGCTACCTTCATTGTCCGCTTCGATCGAACTGTCGACCGAGAGCGCTTGGTAGCTTTTGCCCATTTCGAGCGTTTCGAGAATTTCTTCATCGGAAACGCCAAGGTAGTCGGCGATCTCATCGATGCGCGGTGACCGTTGAAGTTCTGTCGTCAGCTCTTCGACCGTCTTCTTGATTTTCGGTCCAAGCTCCTTGATCCGGCGCGGTACGTGGACGCTCCACGTCTTGTCACGGATGAAACGCTTGATTTCACCAATGATTGTTGGAACGGCGAACGATTCGAAACTGCGTCCGAACTCCGGGTCGAAACGGCGAAGTGCGGCGAGCAACCCGATCATCCCGACTTGCACGAGATCATCATGAATGGCCCGGCCACGCGAGAATTTCCGAGCGAGCGCTTCAACAAGGTCTGAGTATCGGTTGATGAGGAGCATCTGGACTTCTTCGTTTTGATCGTCCTGTTGATAGCGCTCAATCCACTCTAATACTTCATCATCACTGTGATGGCGTTGTTGAGATTTTGCTGGCACTCTGATCCACCTCGTCCCTGTTAAGGAGTTTCGTCATTGTCACTTTGACACCGTTGTCCTTGTTGATCGAGACGTTATCCATTAACGCTTCAATGAGGAAAAGACCGAGTCCTCCTTCGTGAAGCGATTCGATTTCCGCCGTCTCCTCGACCGGAGCTGCTTGGCGTTTCACGTCGTCCGCGAACGTCTTGCCCGAGTCTTCGATCGTCATCTCGAGGCGGTCGTCGTGGACACCGCACGTGAGCTTCACTTCACCATCTTGGTCTTCATAAGCGTGCTGAACAGCGTTGCCACATGCTTCCGAGACCGCGATTTTAATGTCCTCGATCTCATCATACGTATATCCCATACGGTTAGCGATTCCTGAGACGACTAAACGGACCACCCCGACATATTCCGGTTTGGCCGGGAACGTCATCACCGTCTGTTCGATGTTACTCATTTCGTGCCACCTCTTACGTTTGTATTGATCGACAATAACTTGTCTAGGCCTGTCAATTCAAAGAGACGGTTGACGCGATCGGTAACGCCGACGAGCGACAACTCTTTCTCGTTACGTTTGGCAATTTTAAGTGCGCCGACGAAGACGCCGAGACCTGTTGAGTCCATATAGTCGACTTCATCCAAATGAACGATAACATCTTGTTCCGTAATCGCCGGGTGCAAGACTTCTTTCAATTTTGGTGCGGTATATGTGTCTACCTCTCCAGAAACGTAAAGGTGTAATTGTTCTCCAATGACTTGCTCGCGAATCGCTAAATCCATTGTATATTCCCTCCTAATGTTACGCATAGAAAAATTGAGTACAATTAATAACAATTCCCTTATTTCAGGATTTAAACCCACTTTTATCGATTTTTTTGAAAAAAAACCGATACCCATGTACCGGTTTAGTTATATGTAAGCTAGAGCGGGATTAATCCCATACTGATCTCTAGCGCTCGGTCAACTTTGTGCATCGTCTCATCATCGAGATGAGTGACTTTATCCGTCAGACGACGCTTATCAATCGTTCGAATCTGTTCAAGCAAAATCACGGAGTCTCGTTCGAGGCCGTGCTTGACTTGATATACTTCCACATGAGTCGGCAGTTTTGCTTTCTGGATCTGAGCCGTAATCGCAGCGACAATGACGGTCGGGCTAAAGCGATTGCCGATATCGTTTTGAATGACGAGAACCGGACGAACTCCACCTTGCTCTGAACCGACTACGGGCGACAGATTCGCATAAAACACGTCACCACGCTTTACGATCACTCCGCTCACACCCCGCTTACTTGACGTAAGAGAGCATGTTCGGCTTCCGTCTCAATCATCAGCATCTCTTCTGCCATATTCAAATTAAACGCGGCCATCTCTTGATAGCCTTTCGCCAATTCTTCACGCAGTGCTTGTTGTCGATCAGCAATTTCCTTGGACAAGTACGTCACTACATCGTTCAATGACAGTGATTCACGATCTTTCATCGAAATCGGACTCACATGCTGCGAGAACCGATTTGGAACGGATACTAAAGAACCCGCAGTTCGCTGTTTCAACATCTTGCACCTCCAGAATCGTTTCGGTGATTGGCGGAATTTTTCCCGCGTTCTTTATCAATATAACACGCAAGAATGGGAAAATATAGAGATTTCACGAAAGAATTCAGATAATTTCACACGCTTTATGATTTACACGTAGCGCCGTGGCAACCGGCTCGTCAATTGACAAACGACCTCGTAATTGATGGTCCCGAGGTGCGCCGCGAGTTCATCGATGGCGACCGGACCGCCGATTAATGTGACAACGGTGCCGACCGGGAACTCGTGCGGAAGGCGGATCATGAACCGGTCCATGCAGACCCGTCC
This sequence comes from Exiguobacterium sp. SH5S4, assembly GCF_004337045.1. Lineage (NCBI taxonomy): Bacteria > Bacillati > Bacillota > Bacilli > Caryophanales > Exiguobacterium > Exiguobacterium sp. SH5S4. The sequence continues at coordinate 47,973 of NZ_SJUQ01000021.1, read as the reverse complement.
GACGATCGGGCAGCGAACGCCCTCGACGTCGACTTCGAAGCCGCTTGCCTTGCGAATCCAGCCGTCGGCATAACCGACCGGTACCGTCCCAATCCATTCTTCGGCCGTCGTCGTGTACGTCGCACCGTAGCTGACCGTCTGTCCGGCTTCAAGCGTCTTCACTTGCATGAGTCGACTCTTCAATGTAAACGCCGGTTTCAAGAACGCATACGACGACGCCATCTCGCTCGATGGGTATAACCCGTACAGCGCGATGCCGACACGGACAAGGTTATAGGGAACATCTTCTCCTGCCATCCGGATCGCCCCGGCCGAGTTCGATGTATGAATGTAGCGGAAGCGCGGGATGAGTCCGTCGATCAACTGACTGAACCGCTTTTGTTGCTCGTAATAGAGCGGGCTGTCCGGTTCGTCGGCCGTCGCGAAGTGTGTATAAATCCCTTCGACGTCAAAGCGGTCGTCGGCTGCGTCGAGAAGTGCGTCAAGTTCGGCCCGTGTCCGCAAGCCGAGACGTCCCATGCCCGTGTCGATTTTGACGTGGACGGTGAGCGGACGGTTGGTCACATACGTGCTCGCCTCACGTAACCAGTCGGCCGAGAACACGGAGAGCGTCACATCATGCTCGGCCGCGACTCCGGCGTATTCCGGGAACTGTGCTTCCATGACGAGAATCGGGGCGGTGATACCGGCGTCTCGAAGCTCGATTGCTTCTTCGAGCAAGGCGACTCCAAGCATCGTCGCCCCGTTCGCGAGTGCGATGTTCGCGACCTCGACGGCCCCGTGCCCATAGGCGTTCGCTTTTACGACCGCCATGAGCGCTTGCGGGATACGTTTTTTGATTTCGATGATGTTGTGGGCGATCGCCGCCCGGTCGATTTCAATCCAACTTGGACGAAACATGGTGATCCCCCTCTTCAATGATGACTTGTGCGATGGCGTACCGTTCGCTATGGCTAATGCTTACATGAATCCGGCCCGGGTGAGGCGCCGTCATATGCGGGCGTCCCGTCTCGTCGGGCAATACTTCGATCTGTTGCCACGACAAGCCGCGGGCGATGCCCGTCCCGACCGCTTTCGCGTAGGCTTCTTTCGCCGCGAACCGTCCGGCGACGAACTCGATTCGGCGTTCGTCTGAATACGTGAGGGCAAACCCGCGCTCTGCCTCTGTCAGCAACCGATTTATAAAGCGAGGTTGTTCGATCGAGCGAGCGATCCGTTCTAGCTCGACGATATCGATTCCGATTCCCGCAATCATAGGACACTCGCTCCTTTCCTTTTTCACTCGTTTCCTTATACAATTAAGAAAAGAGGTGATGCTATGTTTAGTCGTACTGAGAATGTTCAAACGTTCGTACGGGCGTATCCGCTCGTAACGCTGTTCATTGTAATCCAACTGCTCGTGTTTGTCATCGGTTCTTTAGTGCCCGACCTCCGTATCGTCGCGCTCGGAGGGTCGTTCCATCTCGCGCTCGCCCAAGGCGAGTGGTACCGTCTTGTGACAGCCAACTTCATTCACTTAGATCTCGGTCATTTGCTGTTCAACTCGTTCGCGCTCATCATTTTCGGACCCGCCATGGAACGCATGGTCGGTCATGTGAAGTTCGCCGTGTTCTATATCGTGGCGGGTGCGCTCGCCAACTTGCTGACGTTCTTCACGGTGAGTGAACTGTTCTACTTGCAAGCCGGTGCTTCCGGTGCGATTTTAGCGATTCTCGGCTTCTACGTGTTCATCGGCCGCTTCCGCCGTACGCTCATCTACAGTCAGGACGCCAGACTCGTCTATATCTTCGTCGCCATCAGCGCCGTGTTCACGCTCATCGGAGCGAACGTGTCACTTTGGGGACACGTGTACGGCTTCTTGGCCGGGTTCTTGCTCGCGATCCCGCTCTCTCGATTCACGGTGCCTTACTCGCGTCCGCTCCGTTACGGGAAGTACAAGCAGCGGAAGTACGCTCCGCCCGTCGTCCATTCGAGCAACAGTAAATGGATTTTCTACGTCATTATCGGGCTCGCCGTTTTCGGCTTGTTGGCACAGTTCTTATGAAAAAATGGCCAAGCGCTCAGCGCTTGGCCATTTGAGTTAGATCTGGTTTTTATGACGTGCGTCTTGGAGCGCGTCGACCAAGTCTTTGACGTCTTCGACGAGGTTTTGGATCGTATCTTGGTTTTCTTCGTACAACGCCTTCAAGTCCATGACGCGATCTTTCAAGCTGCTTTTCGATGAGGCTTGGAGCCCGACCGAGTGTGATTGCGTCGACGTGTCCGTCGACTTGAGTCGTGCTTTCATCCCTTTAAGCTGTTTGATCTGCTGATCGCGTGTCTCTTTGTGGAGCAGCGATGCGCTGGCACCGATGATGGCACCTGCCGCCAAACCCATCCAGAAGTAGTTCTTGTTCATAAAAAAATCCTCCCCTAACGTGACGTTATGTTTATTATAGGTTATCCGGTTCACTGACGACATAGTGTTTTATGATTGGACCGGCCCCTTTTTGTTCGACGGCTTCTTTCAACCGTTCTTGAAACAGTAAGTAGTCGGTCGAATCGCGAAACCGATTTCCTTCTTCAGTGAATTGAATGATGACAATCCCATGGTTGTCGTCCGGGTCAACGCCGAGCCGATACGCGGCAAATCCGTTGTGCCCAGACCCGAGACGGGACTTTTCTTTCAGCAATCGGTGGAACAAGAGCGACCGGGCGTTCGAGTCGACCGGGATGTTCGCATAGATGATATTCCCTGTCGCCGCGAATTGTCCTGCCGCTTCTTCGATTTGGAACGTCTTCCCGCTTTGGAACGGGGACTTGTCCCCTTCGGCAAGCAAGATTGTCTCGTTGCCGCTCGCGACGACGACGCCCGGTTCCTTGCGCAACCGGTCGGCGACACTGCCTGAGGCGAACGTCATAAACAGTTTAGACAAGTTCCTCACAGCCTTTCGCGAGCATGATGTCCTTCTCTGTGATGCCTCCTTCATCGTGTGTCGACACGGTGATCGTGACGTTGCGATACTCGATTAATATGTTCGGATGATGGTTGAGCGTCTCGGCCATATCGGCAACGAGATGAACGAATTGGATCGCCTCCGGAAACGTCTCGAGGCGATACGTTTTCTGTAGCTCCCCTTCGACGACTTCCCAGCCCGGTAATCGTGACAACTGTTCAGACAGTTCGGTCGATGACAAAATCATCAGCTGATTCCCCTTTCGATTGCAGTTCCTCTTACACTTACTACCCGACCAAGCTCGAAAATAATCTTTTTCGCATGCCGTAAAATGATTTAGAATAAGAAAGATAGCCAAATCATTCTTCACAAGAGAGAGGAGACTTCCCATGCGGGCATTGATCGTCATTGATTATACGTTTGATTTTATCGCAGACACGGGTCGTTTGACTTGCGGGAAACCCGGGCAAGACATAGAAGAACGAATCGTCCAGTTGATTGAAGAATTTTCAACAGAGGACTACGTCGTCGTCGCGAACGACGTCCATGACGCCGACGACACGTATCATCCTGAAACGACGTTGTTCCCCCCCCACAACATTCGGGGCACGGAAGGTCGCGAGTTGTACGGTGCCGTCAAAACTGCCGCCGAACGCGCCGACTATTGGATCGACAAGACGCGTTATAGCGCCTTTGCAGGCACAGACCTTGACCTTCGCCTACGTGAGCGCGGCATCCATGAAGTCCATCTCGTCGGTGTATGCACCGACATCTGTGTGCTCCATACGGCCGTTGATGCGTACAACCTCGGATACAAGATCGTCGTCCATGCGGATGCGGTTCAAAGCTTTAACCCGATTGGTCACGATTGGGCGCTCGAACATTTTGTCACGACCCTCGGAGCAACTGTGACCGGGAAGTGACGCCAAACAGAAAGGAAACTACAATGTTACATCGCAACTTAGCACTCCATACCGACCTTTACCTCCCACGCTGGATGTATATTTATTGGAAACAAGGCCGTCATAACGAAAAAGTCGTCTTCGACCTCTACTACCGCTCGAATCCGTTCAGCGGCGGTTACGTCGTCTTCGCCGGCTTGCAAAATATCGTGCACTATTTAGAGAACGTCTCGTTCACGGAAGCCGATATCGCTTATTTGAAAGAACAGCTCGGGTTCGAGGACGAGTTCGGCGACGTCCTCCGCAACTTCAAGTTCACCGGTTCCCTCTATAGTGTGCGCGAAGGTGAGATCATCTTCCCGCACGAACAAGTCGTCCGGATCGAGTCGACGATCTTCGAGGCGAAGCTGTTCCAGACGGCGCTCCTCAACATCGCCAACCATGAGTCACTCATTGCCTCGAAGTACGCCCGAATCCGTCAAGCCGCACCGAATGAGACGTTGCTTGAAGGTGGAGCCCGCCGTGCCCAAGGCGTCGACGCCGCCTACTACGGGACGCGCGCCGCTTACATCGCCGGCTTTGATGTGACGAGTCTCGTTTCGGCAGGACGGGATTTCGATGTCCCGACCGGAGGTACGATGGAGCACGCCGACATCCAGTTCCATGATGAAGAACTCGAGGCGTTCCGAACGTTTGCCGAGATGTATCCGGACAACACGAGCCTGTTGATCGACACGTACGACACGCTCAAATCCGGTCTCCCGAACGCCATCACGGTCGGAAAAGAACTCGAGGCGAAAGGACATCGCTTGAAATCGGTCCGTCTCGACTCGGGTGACCTTGCCTACTTGTCAAAACGGGCCCGGAAAGCATTGAACGCGGCCGGTCTCGACTACGTCAAAATCGTCGTCTCAGGTGACCTCGACGAGTACGTCATCCAAGACTTGCGGATGCAAGGCGCCGAAGCCGACACGTTCCTCGTCGGGACGCGCGGGATCACGGCTTACGAACAGCCGGCCCTCGGGATGGTGTACAAGCTCGTCGCCCGTGAAGGGGCCGACGGCGAGTTGAAACCGGTCATCAAAGTGTCGTCCTCAAAAGTGAAGACGACGACCCCGCACAAGAAAGAACTTTACCGGATTATCGATAACGAGACCGGCAAGTTCAAAGGGGATTATATCGCGCTCGCCGACGAACCGGTCGAGACGTATACGGAGATTGACTTGATCGACGTGCGTGACCCGGCGTTCCGGATCAAGACGCGCAACTTCAGCGTCAAACGTCTGCTCGAACCGATCTTCCTGGATGGGAAGCGCGTGTACGACTTGCCGAGTGCGAAAGACATCCGCCAGTATCACCATGAGCAGATGAACGGGCTGTGGGAAGAGTACAAGCGACTTCGCCTGCCGGAAGTGTATGCGGTCACGTTCAGCAAGCCGCTGTGGGACTTAAAACTCGAAATGATCCGTCAAACACGGATTCCAAAATAAACAAAAGGTTACAGGGAGCAGTTCAGCGTCCCCGTAACCTTTTGTTTATGCCGTCGTCATTTCGTGCGCATGGAGTTTATCTTCTTTTCTCCGAAAGTAAAGTGCGATCGAAAGGGAAATCAAAATCAAGATGAAATAGATGGTCCGCTGCCAAAACGTCGCCTCCGTGTCCCCCTGGAATAAGGCGATGATATAGTCACTCCCACTCACGAAGAACAGTCCCGCGAGCAAAAGAAAGATGCGATACCCGGCTCGACTCCGTTCTTGCTTTACTTTGAAGAAAAGGACACCGTAATAACCGATTGCCAGAATCGTGATATATCCGATTATGCCAACAATCCAACTCATTCTGATGCCTCCTTATCCTCTGATATTTACGTCGCTTCTCCGTTATCGTAACACAATCTTCGAATCAGACTATGTTAAGATGAGTTAAAGAAAACGTGGAAGGGATCGATATGATGAAAACGTTCCGTCTGGTCCAAGTCCGCCTCGTCCAAGACGAGTACGGCAACGAGTTGAACCTCCCGATCGAGCTGCTCGACGGGTTGATCATCTCGAAAGAACATGATAATGAATGGCTCCTCGAAATGCTCGTCCCGACCGAATTTGCCGTCATGCTCCACCACTATTTGAACAAGCGGATCCTTCTTTTAGCAGAGGCGGTCATCACCTCGGCCAATAACCGTCCCGCGGCCATCGCGATGACGTTCACGAGCGAGCGTTCGCTGTCGAACCATCACACGTTCGTCGCCGAAGGGTTGATGCTCCTGCCAAAACAAGATCCGACAAAACAAGTTCTCGACTCCTTGATCTCAGAAGGGGTGGCGGACGCCGATCTCAAACCGTCGTTCTTTGAAAAACAAGTCGAGCAGCAACAGTCGTTCAGCCGCTCTGCCTTCACCCAGCTCGTCAAGACAGGATCGTTCGAATAAGCGAACGGTCTTGTTTTTCTTTCCCCGTTTTTGTAAACGGCTCAACCAAAAAAGACGAAGAATTTTCTTCGCCTTTAGATATAGATGAAAAACAAGATGAGCATCATCGTCATCCCGATGACTTTGAGCACGGTGCTACCAAGGAAAGCAAGCACCGTCCCGACGCCGATGCTCCACGCCTCGCGCGTCGTTTTGCCGAGCGTGAGCTCAGCTAAAAACGCAAAGATGAACGGGAAGATGAGTACGCCGACGAGCGGGAAGATGAACGGTCCTGCGATCAAACCGATGGTCGCGCCCCACTTCGTCCGTTCCGAGCCGCCGCGCTTGTCGACCGTCGCCCGTGTGACGATATAGTCGACCGCAAACAAGAAAATCAAGAACAGGATTTGCCAGAGCCAAAACGTCCATGTGAGCGGTTCAAACGAGAACCCGAATCCGTAAATTACATAACCGATGAATAAGAACAGCACGCTCGGGATGACCGGATAGATCAATCCCGCGAACGCGACAACAAATGATGCGATGATGAAAATCCAGAGCAATGTCGTCATGAGTTTCTCCTCACTTCGTGACGATCTCGTTCGTAATATGATCGGCGATGTTCACGGCCTTTACGACGAACTGATCTTCACGATGTTCGATATAGTTCGAGCAGGCGTTGCGCATGGCATGGCGGAACGTGTACGTGTCATCGACCGCCGATAGGGCGGCTTTGATCGCATGCGAATGGCAGACGACGATAATCCGCTTCCCTTGATGCGCCTCGACAAGATGTTCCATCCCTTCAAGCACCCGGGCCCGCATCTCGTCTTCTGACTCAAGACCCGGAACCCGTTCCTGATCGTCCGCTTGAACGGCCTCGTAAATGCCAGGCACCGGTTTGCCTGACGCATGGCCGAACTCACGCTCGATGAACCGTTCGTCTTGAATGATCTCGCCCGGACTGATGCCACACGCCTCTGCGATGTAATGGGCCGTATCGATTGCTCGCGTGAGCGGGCTCGCGACGATCACGTCCCAGTTCTCTTGACTTAAAAAAGCCGCGCTCTCTTCGGCTTGGCGATGTCCAAGCGCGTTGAGCGGGATATCTTCCCGTCCTTGAATGATTTCTTGAAAATTCCAATCTGTCTGACCATGTCGGACTAAACAAAGTTCCGTCACACTCTTCACTCCTTCGTAATCGTTAAATCTTTTCCAATCGTAACATCTTTCTAAAAAAGCGCAACGTCACGTCAAGGCATCATCGATGAAACGATCGATGCGGGCCATGAGCTGTGTTTCTTTAATCGGATTATCGGATTGGAGAAAACTTGCAAGCGAGTGGGTACCGTTCGGGAACGAGATGAGCTGGACGTTCGCCCCGACCTCACTGGCGTGCTCGACGAAATGGAGCGCCTGCCCGAACGGGACAATCGGATCTTTTTTACCGTGCAAGATGAGAATCGGCGGCGCGTCGTCATACAAATGTGTGACCGGTGAACATTTTACCATCAATTCGCGCCACGCCTCGCGACTGCCCTCGTAAAACTTTAAGTGCGCGAGCCACGTCTGGATGAACTTGAACAACAGGAAGTTCGTCGGCGGATACAGCGCGATGACCCCTTTCACCGAGGGTACGTCGTCACCGAGTTCACCTGTGAACTGTTTACTCCGGTCGAGCGCCGTCGCGAGGACGAGCGCCGCACCCGCCGAGTCGCCCCAGCCGATCAATTGATCGATGTCGAGGTTGAGGAGCCCGTCATGTTGTTTCAAATAACAGAGCGCGTCGGACACGTCGATGATGTTATCCGGGAAATAGACCCCGTCCTCGAACAGTCGATAGTCGACGCTGACGATGGCGAACCCTTTTGCCAAGAAATGATCGAGGAGCGGATGGAACAACGTCACCATGCCTCGGCCGCCGCGGACGAACGCGCCACCGTGCGCGTAGACGGCGACAGGGAACGGTCCAGCGCCCGGCGGGTAGTACACATCGAATTGGAGCGGTTGGTCGTTAATGATCTTATACGTATGGGTCCGTCGTTTGCGTATAGACGGGCGAACCGGCATCTCCGGTTCTTGCCATCTAACGAGCGAACCGTATTGATTCCAAACGCTTGCCCCGGCCGCGGTCGCCGCCGCTAACGCAGCGCCCCCAACAAACCAAGCGGTCTCCTTTCTCATACACATCTACTCCTCGCTCTTTTTTTAATCATATTCCCTTTTTCTTTAAAAACCATCCATCGGAAGTCGGACTTGACGTGTTCTTGACTGACCCCTATAATATTAAACGCAGTTACAGAACGTAACCGTTACGGTTTAATAGTTGATAAATGGTTGATATAAGATGAGAGGCGGAATAATACATGAACAAGAAATTTTTGAGCGTCGCCGCGGCCGGGACACTTTTACTCGGCGGTTGTGCCAACAACGAAGAGAGCAATGCTACAAATGCTACAGACGAATCGAGCGATCAGTTGACGGTATACGCGTCGACATTTGCTTTAAAATCGATTGCTGAAGAAATCGGGGGCGACCGTGTGAGCGTCGAGATGGTGATCCCGCCAGGCGCTGATCCACATACGTACGAGCCGACGTCAAAACAGATGACACAGATTGCAGAGGCTGATTTATTTCTCACAATCGGTCATGACTTTGAACCATACGTAGCTTCTATGGAGAAGAGTCTTGCAAGTGAAGACGTCACGTTCGTGAAGACAGCGGAAGATGTCACACTCCTCTCGGCTGACGAAACGGTTCATGTACATGGTGAAGACGAGCACGCCCACGAAGAAGACGAGCATGCCCACGAAGAAGACGAGCATGCTCACGAGGAAGATGGACATGGACATGGAGAAGATGAACATACGGAAGAAGAAGCAGGCCACAGCGAGGACGACGGTCACGATCACGGCCAATACGACCCGCACGTCTGGCTCGATCCGATGAACGCCGTCTCGATGGCAGAAGCGGTTGAGGCGTCGTTCGCCGAGCAAGCGCCTGACTATAAAGACGAATTCGCGGATCGGTTGAGCGCATTCAAAGACGAAGCCGACGCGCTAGATGCCGAGCTGCAAGCAGCCGTCGACGGAGGTTCGAAGTCAGAGCTCCTCGTGACGCATGCAGCTTATGGCTACTTGGCGGAACGATACGGTTTCGAACAACTTCCGATCGCCGGTCTCACGCCGTCTGAAGAACCGTCACAGCAAGCGTTGAAGCGTGTCATCGAAGAGGCAAAGCTTCATGACTTGAAATACATCGCGTTCGAGGATACGGTGACACCAAAAGTGGCCGAAGTCGTCAAAAATGAAATCGGCGCTGAAGCGGTGACGATTTACAACCTTGAATCGGTCACGAAAGAACAGATGGACCAAAGCTATTTCGACTTGATGCGCGAGAACGTCAAAGCGCTTGAAATCGCATTGAAATGAGACAACGCTCGATGCATCCGCATCGAGCGTTTTTTATACTTCTGATTGTCGGTCGATTTGTCTCAACCTTATCCAAACGATACTAGTTACGAAAATCGGAACAGCGGTCATCGTCGCTTGCAACAAAGTGTCTGAGATTACGTTTGTCGGATGTAAATACTCAACGAGAAGCACACAAGCTCCAATCAACAAAGTTCCGACTCCAAACAGTTTAAGGAGAGATGCTCGTGGATGACGAGTCTCCATGAATAGAGCGCTATTAATTACGGCGAAACACAAATTAATATAAAACAAAGCGTAGAAAGCGATCGAAGCCGGACTATTATACGAAGCCCCAGTCAAAAGTACATATCCCCAAAACAGTAAAAATAGTAGCACCGTGACTAGATTGACACGTCCGATTCGTTTGAGACCCGCTCGATAGGCAAACACCGGACTAAGTATGCAAAAAACGAGTGCCGCACTTGCAAAAAAAACATTCACCAACATACACCGCCTAGTTTTTTCAATATTATACCATTCGGATGGTGTCATTCATAATAAATCAACACGAGCTCATCCCGCAAGCTCGCCTCGTCACAGAAGCGCTTCAACAGCGTCCACTTGAGCCAAATATCATCGAGACTGTCGCGATTCACTAGCGCCATCTCTCCGACATCTTCTTTTTCGAAGGCGTTCATTGCGTCTTTGACGATGTGAAGCAGCTGCGGCGTCAAAATCCCGACGACGACCGCTTGCTTCTCATTGACGACCAACTCTTCCCCGATGACGGCCATCTCCAAGTTATACGTGTCATTCCCGTCGATGTACACCTCGATTTGACCGAGTATTTGTTGAAATCGTTCAATATTTGGGAGCGTCAACGTCTCGTACGTGTCACGGTGTTGCTCGTGCACGTGAAGCAACCAGTCTAGAATCATCTCCGGGTCTTGACCGAACGAGACCCATACTTCTGGGGAAATGCGTATATAATGTGTCGTCTCCATGATTGAACGCCCCCCTTTTCTTCAGTTTACCCTTCTTTCAGACGCAAAAAAACCGCCTACGTATATTCGTAGACGGTTTGTTGCTTATGAACGGAACGTACCCGTTTTGACTTCTTTTTCCTCGGTCTCCCAAGCTTCCAAATATTCACGACCAGGCAGGTCTTCAATCGAGTCGGCATAAAACACCGGATCGTCTCCTTGACGGCGTTGCTCCAAATAATCGTCGAGCACGAGCCGCGCGACTTTCGCGAGACGGAAAATCGCATACAAGTTGACGAGCGCCATGAGTCCCATGAACACGTCGGCGATCGACCAGACGAGTCCGGCCGAACGGACAGCTCCGAAGAGGACCATCCCGACGACACCGATGCGGTAGAGCGTGACATAAATCTTTTTATTCGAGATGAACTGGATGTTCGTCTCACCGTAGTAGTAGTTTCCTAGAATCGAGCTGAACGCGAACAAGAAGATCGCGATCGTCAGGAACGATGTCGCCATCGGACCGACCTCAGCCGCGAGCGCTGCTTGTGTCAATTCGACACCTGCGAACGATTCCGACCCGGCCACACCTGACAACAAGATGATCATCGCTGTCGACGTACAGATAAGAAGCGTGTCGACGAAGACACTGAACGATTGAATCAAACCTTGTTTGACCGGATGCGATACTTCAGCAGTCGCTGCCGCGTTCGGAGCCGACCCCATACCCGCTTCGTTCGAGAACAGACCGCGACGGATCCCTTGAAGGACCATCGCCCCGATCGCTCCGCCGAACAATTGCTCGAGACCGAGCACACCTTCAGAGAAGATGAGACTGAACACGCTCGGCAATAGCGAAGCATTTGAAACCATGATCCATAGAGCGAGCAAGATGTAACCGCCGGCCATGATTGGAACGATGATACTTGATAACACCGCGATCGACTGGATTCCGCCGAAGATGACAATTCCTGTGATGGCAGCCAACACGAGACCGACCGTTGTCGGACTGACCCCGAACTGGTTGCTCATCGAAAGCGAAATCGTGTTCGATTGAACCGAGTTGAAGGCGAAACCGAACGAGAACGTGATGAGGATGGCGAACAAGATGCCGAGCCAGCGTTGTCCGAGGGCGCGTTCCATGTAGTAGGCCGGTCCCCCGCGCCACGAGCGTCCGTCACGTATTTTATACACTTGAGCGAGCGTGCTCTCGACGAACGCCGAGGCGGACCCGACTAAAGCGATGATCCACATCCAGAAGACAGCTCCCGGACCACCGAGTGCGATCGCTGTCGCGACACCGGCGATGTTCCCTGTTCCGACGCGGGCTGCCGTCCCGATGGCGAACGCTTGGAACGAAGACACTTGTCCTTTTTCACGTTTCATGCCTTCTTTGAACAAGAGGCGGAACATTTCAGGAAGCATGCGGAACTGAACGAACCCCATGCGAATCGTGAAGTAAAGGCCTAACGCGACAAGAACGACGATGAGCACCGACGACCAGAGCAGGTCGTTCGCTTGCCCAACAAATTTTTCGATTATATTCTCCATCTTCAATCCTCCAAATGTATGTTTAATCATAAGTAAAAGTTATGTCAACTTTCTTAACATGATTAGAATTATAGGAAAAGTGTGCGCAGAATGCAATCTTTTTCAGCAATTTTCAATTTTCCCCTCCAAACAATAGAAAGAGCGACCGGCACATGGCCGGTCGCTCTGACTGCTTGATTCACTTAGATGAACAGGTTCAAGTTGCCGCCTTCAGCTGCCCCGAGGTATGCTGCCACACCGCCGAGGTTGATGCCGTCGATCAACTCTTCTTCCTTGATTCCCATGACGTCCATCGACATCGTACAAGCGACCATCTTGACGCCTGCTTCTTGTGCCGATTTAATCATTTGGTCAAGTGATGGCACGTTTTTATCGCTCATCACTTTCTTCATCATCTTCTGGCCAACCCCACCGAAGTTCATGTTCGAGAGCGGAAGTTCTCCAGCATGTGAAGGCATCATCATGCCGAACATCTTCTCGAGACCTTGCTTCTTCACGTCAGGTGCGTCTGGTTTACGAATGACGTTCAATCCCCAGAATGTGAAGAACATCGTCACTTCTTTCCCCATTGCCGCCGCGCCTTGAGCGATGATGAACGAGGCGAGGGCACGGTCGAGATCTCCGCTGAAGACGACCATCGAAGCGCCGTCGCCGGCTGGTGCTCCTGCTTGAGCAACCGCAGGGCCGTTGCCTTTTTGAAGGATCGCTTCGACGCGACCGTTCACGAACTGTTTCGAGACGAGTTTATTGCCCGTCTTTTTCGCCCATGCTTCGATATCTGCGAAGAAACCAGGATCGCTTGCGAGGACGCGGAGCGTCTCGCCTTCGCCGAGCTCTGCCACTTTTTTATTTACTTCTAAGATCGGGCCCGGGCATTGAAGACCACACGTATCAAGGAAAATCGGTTCTCCGACTGGTTCATTCGTCATTGCGGGTGGTGCCTCCTTCGTTGCTGTCGCAGCAGTCTCATCTGCCGTTTTAACTGTCTCAAGCGCGTCAAAATCACGTCGTACTTGTGACCACGTCTTGTAGCCACCGCTCAAGTTTTTCACTTTAAAGCCGTTTTGGCGCAAGATGCGTGAAGCCAGGTAGCCACGAAGGCCGACTTGACACGTCACGTAGATCGTCTCGTCTTTACTATAGTTGTCCAAGTTGTCACGGAGCGAGTTGAGCGGGATGTTGATCGACCCAGGAATTTTCCCGAGCTCATGCTCAGACTCGTCACGGACGTCAAGGAGTGTCGCACCGTTCTCGACCAATGCGTCAATCTCGTCCCAATGCACGACTTCGTTGTCACCGAGGATGACGTTCGAAGCGACGTAACCGATCATGTTGACCGGATCTTTCGCCGAGCTGAACGGCGGTGCGTAGCTAAGTTCAAGGTCTGGCAGATCGAGGACCGTCAAACCACCTTTGATTGCTGTCGCGATGACGTCGATTCGTTTATCGACACCGTTCATCCCGACACCTTGAGCACCATAGATTTCACCCGTCGTCGGATGGAACAACAGTTTGAGTGAAACTGGCGTCGATCCTGGGTAATAGCCTGCGTGTGAACCTGGGTGCACGTGGACGGCTTCAAACTCTTTACCGGCCGCTCTCAAACGTTTCTCGTTCCATCCTGTCGAAGCGACAGTCATGTCGAACACTTTTGCAATCCCGGTACCCATCGTCCCGTTGTACTTCACGTCGCGGCCGTTGATGATGTCGGCAACGAGGCGTCCTTGACGGTTGGCTGGCCATGCAAGCGGAACGACCGTTGGCTCTTTGAAGATATAGTCGAGTACTTCGACCGCGTCCCCGATTGCATAGATGCTCGGGTCCGACGTGAGCATCTTCTCGTTGACACGAATTGCGCCACGTGTACCCGTCTCAAGACCGGCTTCTCGGGCGATCGTCGATTCCGGAATGACTCCGATCGACATGATCACCATATCCGTTTCAATGACACGGCCGCTCGTCAAATGAATCTTCTTCCCTTGATCAGAGAACGACGATACGCCGTCTGACAATTGGAGATCGACGCCGTGGAGACGCATATGTTCATGGATTGGTGCGACCATCTCACGATCGAGCGGTGTCATGACTTGATCCGCCATTTCGACGAGCGTCACGTCCACGCCGCGTTCGCGTAAGTTTTCAGCCATCTCGATCCCGATGAAGCCGCCTCCGATGACCGTCGCGTGTTTCGGTGCTTTATCATCGACGTAGCTGCGGATTTTATCTGTATCCGGAATATTACGGAGCGTGAAGATATCTTCCGCTTCCTCGATTCCAGGAATGTTCGGACGAATCGGTTTCGCTCCAGGCGACAAGATGAGTACGTCGTATGACTCATCGTACGTTTCACCCGTCTGGACGTGTTTCACCGTCACCGTCTTCTCAGCGCGGTTGATTTTTGTCACTTCCGTCAAGTTGCGGATATCGAGTTGGAACCGTTGATGCATGCCCTCAACTGTTTGGACAAGCAATTTTTGACGGTCTTGAATCACGTCACCGATGTAATATGGAAGACCACAGTTTGCGAATGAGATATATTCGCCACGGTCGAACATGACGATTTGATTTTCTTCATTTAAACGACGGAGACGTGCGGCTGCCGAAGCACCACCTGCTACCCCACCGACAATTACGATTTTTTTACTCATTGTTCATTTCCTCCTTGGACGACTTCACCAGGCCAGCTCATCAAGCCGTCTTCTATATTGACCACTTTATAACCTTTTGCTTCCATTTGCCAAGTAGCTTGCGTGCTACGAGCGCCCGAACGACAGAGCACGATGTACTCTTGGTCTGTGTCGAGCGTATCAATCCACTCCGTTATTTCAGAGAGCGGGTAATTCGCCGCCCCCGCGATGTGTGCTTCTTGAAACTCGTCGCGTTCACGCACGTCGACGATGTTTACAGGGACTTCAAAGTCCATTTGACGTTTTAAAGCCGATGCTTTCATCTTTGTTTCCCCATCCTTTTTATCAATAGTTCCTTCACGTATTCATGATCAGCTTGGTAGCGGGCGTCCGATAAACTTTGTGATTTATTGAACAATTCGCTTCCACGTCATTAATATACCCCCTATGGTATGTGATTGCAAGGGAAATGTTTGACGAATCGGCAAACAATCGATTTTTTCGGCTAAAACGTTGTTGCTCGACACATACTCCCCCACGTATTAAGATGAGACTACACAATACTAGTTGGGCTACTGAACGATTCGAATATAGAGGTGAAACTTATGGAACAGTATCAATACGACACGAAAGTGTTGAACCGCATGAAACGGGTCGAAGGCCAGATCCGGGCCATCATCCGCATGATGGAAGAAGGCAAAGAGTGTCGCGACGTCGTGACACAACTGAGTGCGGCTCGATCGGCACTCGACCGCGCCTCGACGATCATCGTCGCCAAGAACTTGGAGCAGTGCATTATCACGGCGCAACAAGATGGCGAAGATACGTCGGAAACGGTGGAAGAAGCCATCAAAATGTTGATGAAACGCTAGTTCCCCTTGCTTTCCCCTCTCAAATGGGGGAAAGTTAGAGTAACGACTTTTAAGGGGGATTTCTTTGTGAACTTCGAAGAAAAAGTAGAATCATTCAAAGCGCTCGTCGCAGAACGCAACATGACGTTCAAAGAGAGCGAGACCGAAACACACGTCACGTTTTTAACGCGTGAAACGACTAAATCTGGGGCCCAGCCCGTTATGATTATCGCCTTCAACAAAAAGACGACTGACGCCGAGCTATATGCCGCGACAGTGACGCACGTTCCGGACTACGTCGAAGACCTACCGATCCTCAACGCACTGAACGAGTTCAACCAAGAGTTCAAGTACTTCCGTTGCGTGCTCGACAGCGACCGTGACGTCACGCTCGCTTCAACACTCGACCTCGACCTCGGCTTCTCACCAGAGATCATCCTGCAACATTCGTTCATGATGTTCCAAGCAGCCGACGAAGTGAACGAGTACATGCAAAAACTGTACACGCAAGTTCAATAATTTTGAGCCACAAGACAAAAAAAGACGATCACCCCAATATGAATGGGATGATCGTCTTTTTTTGTTCAATCATGCGCTGTCTCTCGTAGCTAAGTCACGAGGAGAAGTCGCTTTATACCACTGATAACAGAGAATGATGATTAATAGAAGGTCGACCAAATCTCCGCCGTAATACATCCACATCGCCCCAGCCTCTGCTTCCTCTCTTGGCACCCCATTTGGCGGACTCGCATAAATCATTTTTGCCAATATCTTATGTCCTGCCAACGCTGCAATCAATACAAGCGATCGATATACGTAGCTGTATCGGTGTGGCGTGACGTCCACATAAATCAATGAGATTGTAAACAAATATCCTGCTAAAAACACATGTAGATGAATCACCATATATAAAAGAATCGATTGATGCATCAAGGAATACAAATCCGTCATATAGAGCAGATAAAGTCCTCCGATGTTAAGAACGGAAGCCGTGGCCGGATTCGTGAAGAATTGAAGTGGCCGACTTTTTAATACGCGTGTCACTCTTCTCGCGGCACGTACATTGAGCGTCCGTAACAGTAACGTCATCGGGGCGGACAAGGCGAGACACAGCGGCGCCAACATACCGAGCAATAGATGACCAATCATATGTCCGACAAAATTGGTATGTGCAAACGTAGCCAACGGTCCAACCAAAACAAGTCCTACACAAACAATACCGACCCACCATAAGCCGTAGCGATATAGCGGCCACGGTTTATATGTCCGACTCGTGAAAATTCCGGCAAACGAATAAGCAAAGAGAGCCATCAGCAACAAAATCGTGACCGCTGCCTCATAACCGCCACTTGCCGTCTGGACATGGGAGTGCATCCTCGTTTAGCCTCCTTCTCTCACGAGTATCTTCCGCTTCTGTGTTTGGTGAAAGAGCACTAAACCACCTATGAGGATGACGAGGGCCGTCGCATTCCACACGAGGTCATATGGAAAAATCTCGACGCCGTAACGAATTTGATGAATTCTCAACAGTTTATGATGAACGATCCCATCGTAGAGTTGAAAAAAACCAACGCCGATCAAGACGCCGCTAATCCATCGCTTCATCCAAAACGATTTTCTTCGACGTAGGTCCGCCAGTAGGAACAAGGAAGCTACGGTCGCAAACCAACTGAACGCATGAAACAGACCGTCTGAGAATAAGCCGACCGCGGGCGTCGATTTATCGTAGAAATGATGCCAAGCCAACAATTGATGAAATACCGTCTCATCTATAAATGCAATCAGGCCCAATCCGAACAGAAATCCCGAACCAAGGTTACGGAACGCGTATGCATACGGACTACCTTCCATGTTTCGGCACCTCCAAATTAATAACAAAGTTTTCGGACATATTTCGATTCCCTTTTGTTTACTTATGAAACGTTTAGTTCGTTTTTTCGTATGAATGAAAGAAGGAGGGATTTTGATGTTAACTCGTTACACCCGTTACCTCGATTCGTTCGAAGCCATCAAAACGGCGACGAAGTGGGCACTCACTGACGACTTCCGCCGTTTGATGGCCGTCAACTACGCCATCCATGACACCCCGTTCGACCCAAATCGGTTTGAACAGGCGCAGGCGGCCGTCAAACAGAAAACCGGCTTGTTCTCCAAATTTCGCGGTAGCAACAACCTCGTCTGGTTATCGTTTCTCGACGCCAAGTATGAAGACGTCGGCCCCGCGATTGACGAAGCACTTCGTCTCGACACGCTGCTCGACCGAAAACATTTCCGTTTCAGCGCGCTGCGGCCGTTCCTCGCGAGCCAGTTGATCAACGTCGACGAACCGGAACGCAAGCTCGATGAGGCAAGCGCCCTCTATCAAGCATTTAAACGCCAGCATCCGTGGCTCACGAGTGAAGAGGATCTGCTGTCGGCGCTCGTCCTCGTGCAAGCGTTCGACGATCACACTGAACTGAACGAGCGCATCGAATCGTATTACGAGGCGCTGAAAGTCCAGTTACCACGCTCGAACGAACTGCAGCTCGTGTCGCATTTACTCACGTTCAGCAAATTGGACCGAGACGACGCCGTCGCTCGCTTCTTAGACTGGCGCACCCGCCTGCAAAACCAACAGCTTACCGTCAAGAGCGAGCAGCTGCCATCGCTCGCCTTGCTCTCAATCGTCTCGGCACCGAACGACCAGGACGAACAAGCGATTCTCGACATCACGAACGCTGAAAAAGAGCAGCAACGCTGGTTCAACACGCACGGACTCAACGTCGCCATCCAACTCGTCGCCGCTGAACATATTACCGAAGATGCGAGCGACTTGCTGCTCAACGGGACGTTCGCCCATTTGCTGGCGATGCAACAAGCGGCCTCGGCGGCAGCGACTGTCGCCATCATCGCGAGCACCTCGTCAAGCGACTAAAAAAGAAGGGTTGCCCCTTCTACGTGTAAAGATATGCGCTCAAACAAATTAAAACGAACACCGAGTTCACGATCTCAAAGATCCCGATTTTCATGACCGGGATCTTTTTGCCGTAGAAAACGATCGCCCGGACGAGGCTCGGCGCGTATGCGAGCGCGAGCAGCGGATAGCCGAACGCGATGAACGCTGCGACGAGCATGAGGTGATACCCCCACGAGATGTTCCGGTACAACGCGCTCTTCTTCTCCCGAATCATCGTCTTGACGTAAAAGATACTGCCGAGGAAATACAAGTATGGCAAGATGAACAGCCAGACGATCGTCGTGCCCAACGTCTGCGCACCCAAGTAATAGCTCGCCATCCCACCGATACAAAATGACGTGACGGCACTGACGTCGTTCCAGACGTTGCGCTCGTCTTTGATTTTGGCGAAATAGGCGTTGACGAGACCGAACGGGATCATCGCGAGGACGAACCAGACGAGACGCCACTCGGTGATGAACACCGGAATGGCAGCGACTGTCGCAATCACGAGATACGTCACGACCGTCCGCAACAATTCATTCGACTTCTTCCGTTGCTTCACGTATTGGAACAAGAAAAACGTGCCCATGTAGACGAACAACCAAGCGATGGCGAACGGTAAGTGCGCGAGTGTCCATCCTCCGACGATGCCGCCGAGTAAGAACGGTAAAATAAGCATCGACCAGGCGCCGTGCTGTTTTGGAATCATCCATTTCATGTGACTCACTCCTTCTATAATCAGTTTAGAAGAACGGCGTGGGGAAAACTGTGACAAATTTTACAAAACAAAAAACGATCTCAGGCGAGATCGTTTTTTGGTGTTAGTTTGGTCACACTTGGTATGGCTACTTCGACAGCGTCTTCCGTCAACATCTTCGTGACGACACGACCCGCGATTGAGACCGCGATGAGCGTGTAGAGCGCGTTCGAGAGCGGCAAGTAGATGAGCGAGATCGCAAGAACAACCACATCGAAGGCGATGAGAATCGTTCCGACCGATACGCCGGACCACTTTGACAGACCGAGTGCGAATAAATCGTCGCCTCCGGTCGCTCCACCTGACTTCAAGACGAGACCGAGACCGTAGCCGGTCACAATCCCACTCGCAATCGCAGCAAACAGTGTCGCCGGCCAGACCTGGATGTCAAACGTCAACAGGTCGAGTCGATCCCACATCGCATAGCTGAGCGAAAGTGACGCCGCGGCAAGCACGGCTTGTCCGACGAAGCGCCAGCCTTTCCACCAAAGAGCGATTAAAAAGAAGGGGATGTCGAGTACGATCATCGAGATCGCCGGATCGATATCAAATAAATAGCGGCCGAGTAATGCTAACCCGACAAAGCCCCCTTCTGCCAAACCAAACTGTTCATTCAAATAATAATAACCGAACGCCATGATCAGCGTTCCGAGCACTATGGTAGCAACTCGTTTCATTCCGATTGTCCTCCCCGTTTTCAACGGAGAGGAGGATCCTCAGTCGTAGCCGCGGTTCCATCTGTTCCATCTCCGATCTTCCGTTTGTTGATTTTTTACATCGATGTTCGTCTGTAAAAACTCAACGCTAGAAGTCCGGCAATTGAAACAGAGGCCATGTCCTCTCGGTGTCCATAAAGACCTTCCTTTCCCAAATTGCGCGTAATCATGAGACTATTTTAACATACTCCCGCGACTATTTCATTAGATGTACATTTAGTGTAGATTACGTTTCGGTAAATCTTTCTTCCCGAACCACCACCAGTTCCAGTCACCGAACAGTTTCATGAGTGACGGGACGAGCAACATCCGGATGATCGTCGCATCGATGAAGATGGCGAGCGCGATACCGACCCCGAGCTGTTTGATCGGGCTGACACCGGTGAAGGCGAACGCACCCGTGACGACGATCATGATGATCGCGGCCGACGTGATGATCTTACTCGTCTTCGCGAGCCCCATCTCAGTCGCGTAGTCGTTATCCCCGGTCTCGCGATAATACTCCTCGATCCGGGAGACGAGGAACACCTCGTAGTCCATCGATAGGCCGAATACGAGTGAGAAGATGAACACCGGCGTCAAAATACTGATCGTCTCGGCATCGTACACGTAACCCGACTCAAAGATGATGACCAATAACCCAAACGTCGCCCCGAGTCCGAGCACGTTCATGATGATCGCCTTGATCGGAATCAAGATCGATCGGAACGCCCACATGAGGATGACCATCGTCGCTAAAATCACGGTCACGACCGCATAGGGGATGCTGTCGTAGATCTCTTCATAAATCTCTTCGTTGAAGGCGGCCGGTCCGCCGACGTCGAAGCCTTGGTCGCGCCAATCGCGGACAAACGCCTGCGCCGCTTTATCACTCGGGGGCACGTCGAAGCTAACGTTGACGAGCGCGAGGTCGGTATTCCCTTCGAGCGTGACGAGACGTTCAAACGCCTCGAGCTGTTCCGGGGCGACTTGAACGAGCTGCTGGAATTCCGCAGCTGTTAAGTTTGATGCGGTCAAGAACGTTGTGACGTTGTCGACGATCGGGTCTTCATTCAACTCGTCTGTGAGTGTTGTCAACTCGTCAAGAATCATCGAGTCGGTCAAATCATTCGTCTCAAACAACAGCACCGCATCGGTCGACGTCTCGCCGAACACATCGTCCCACCGCTCGAGGGCGGCCCGTGATTCGTACGACGTCGGGAGCGCGTCGGCGTTCGGGATGTTCAGTTCTAAATCGCGGACGAACCAAAGGCTCGGCAACAAGAGCAACAACGCGACGAGCGTCATCACGACCGGACGCTTCATGACGAACCGGGCCAACTTTTGCCAGCGTACTTCAGAGCGCGTCTCGTTCGTTCTGATGAGACGTCCTTTATTGATGGCATCGCCGACGATATAGAGCGCCGACGGCAAGAGCGTGAGCGCCGACAAGACGGCGCCCGCGACCGCAATCAAGGCGCCGAGCGCGATCGCTTGAAACACATCGACTTGAATGAACAACAGTCCGGCGAGCCCGACGAAGACGCACAGTCCTGAGAACAGGATCGAGCGTCCTGCCGTCGCGACCGTCCGGACGATGGCCGCTTCCCGTGACAGTCCTTTGGCGAGTTCTTCACGGTAGCGGTTGACGAGCAAGAGCGAGAAGTCGATCCCGAGCGCAATCGCGATCATCGCGACGGCGTTCAATACGAAAATCGACAGCTCCATCGTCTGCGTGAAGAAGAAGAGCGAGCCCGCCGCGACGATGAACGTGATCAGTCCAACGAATAAGGGCATGAAAGCGGCGAGCGGTGTCCCGAAGACGAGCAAGAGGACGACGAGCGCGACCGGGATCCCGATCAATTCGGCCCGGATTAAGTCATTTTTCGATGCCTCGTTCAAATCTTGGGCAAAGACTGGCTCCCCGGTCAACCGGACTTCTGTATCCGTATCTCGAATCAATTCATTACGGACATCGGCGATCGCCGCCTCGGCCGCCTCCTGGTCCTCGAACTCGAGCACGAAGTACGCGGCGTCACCCGAGCGTGCGTCCGGGTTCTCTTCTGGCGTGATGACGCCGTCGACACCTGAAACAGATTCGAGTCGTGTTTTTTGTTCGGCCATGACCGTCTCTAAGTCACCGCCTTCAAGCAAGACGATCATCGACGCGCCGGCCCGGTCGAACCGATCGTTCAACGTGTCCTCTACTTGCGCGAAGCGGCCGTCTTGAACCGCAAATCCGTTTCCTCGCAATTCCCCAGGCAACTGCAATCCGAAGTAAATCGAGACCGCTAATAACACGGTCCACACGGCGACCACCCAAAAGCGCCACCGAACCAAATTTTTACCTAACCGTTCCATCCACGTCCACCCCTCTCCATCTAAGAAGACTGTTCCCGTTTCGCACGAGTTTCATCAAGTCTTCGCAAAAAAATCCTGAACCGTGAGTTCGGTCCAGGAACGTCAACGCTCGAACACTTGTAGCCAACTATGGCAAAATCGTCGAGGCGTCGATAACACGACGAGGCGGTCTCCCGACTCATCAAGCAACATCACTTTCAATAATTCACTTTCGGCACATACGTCAGAAGCAAACAGTTGACGGTCACGCTTGAACAGCTGGAACGACGTCGTCGACGTAATCGCTGTCGTCGCACCGACCTGGTCGACGATGACCGTATCATAATCGCCGCCGTAAGGAATCGTCCATCGTTCACCCGCTTCGACCTGCTCGACCATGAATTGCTGATTCAATTCATCGTAAAGCGTGACGAGGCCCGGGGCTGTGAACCGCTCAAAATCATAAATCGGATGATATGCTAACTCGATGATGGCGCCAAACTCTGGAGTCTCCTCATAGCGGCTATAGCGGAACGTGTGGTCGGTCATGTTTAGCGCCACGATGTCAGATTCCGCCGAGTAGAGAAATAAATCGTCTCCTCGCCAATGACATAAATTGCTGAACCAATCGTCATGAAACGTTTTTGGGATTGGGTGACACTCCATCATGCCTTGCTTTAAATCAATGACTCCATACGTTTGCATGTCTCGGAATAGCGCGACGGCTTTTTTTCCATGTGGTTCAATATATAGTGCGCACGGTGCCCATTTCCACTCGAGTTCCCATCTGATTTGGAACGTCTCGTCGAAAAAGACAAATCCGGTTTGCGCCAAATACAACATCCATCCTCCACCGACGCGCTCTAACCATTCAACCGTCTGATGAAACTGATAGTCTGCTACTTGTTTGTACATTTGATCACTTCCTAGTTTCAGCTTAGCAACGACCGAACGGTTTTTCGATTTTGAATGTGTTCACACGACACATTCTCATTCGGTCCGTTTTTGCTGTATACTGGCTGTAGCAAACCTGAACTTAGAAAGGAGAAACCACATGCGCCCACTACAATTGTCTCCCGAGACGGCGGTCGAGCTTGCCAAAAAGTTGAACGTACCGCTTGAAGAACTCATGCATATGCCAAAACATATCCTCGTTCGAAAGATGATGGAGCTTGAAGCATCCAAGACCGAGCCGAACGAAGAAAAGGAGACGGAATGACGTCTCCTTTTTTTGTTACCCTTGTTTGTTCTTCCGTTTTTTCGCAACGTACCAGAGTCCAAGGATGGCAAGCGCAGCCCCACCGGCGACAGCGTACTTGCTGTAATCCGGACGGCGTTCTGTCACGACGAGCGTCGATAGCGGCGCGACGATGAGGTGCCGGTCTTCGACGAGTCGTGGCGCCGTCAAGTTGACGGTATGGTCTTCGACATGAACTTCGAACTTTCCAGCTGGCAGCTTCACGTCGACCGGTACTTCGAGTCCGTTATGGTAGACGAGATGACGCTCGACATAACCGTCGACTTGACGATGAAGTTCGTAGGCGATCACTCCTTCTTCTTCGTCAAAGAAACGTAAATGTTTGCGAATCTGTTCGGTGTTCTCGAGACGGAACAACGGATACTGTTTGCGCAAGTTGATCAAGCCTTTCACATATTCGACGCTCGGCGTCTCATGCTCGGCCCGGGTCCAGTCCAACCGGTTGATGACCTCGCCCGATTTGAAACTGTTCTCATTCCCGTCTTTCGTGCGGAAAAACTCTTGACCGCTATGAAGGAGCGGAATACCTTGACTGAGCAGGACGATCGTCGTCGCAAGACGGTGACGGCGGCGGCGCGTCGTCTCGTCGTCGTCAGGACTAGCGGCGGCCAGTTTGTCCCAAAGCGTCAAGTTGTCATGGCATTCGACGTAGTTGACGACTTGGTTCGGCTCGTCGGCGAAGCTTTGACTCGTGACCGCACCGGCGATCCCGCGTTTCACGTCAGCCGTCAGCTCGGCGTTGCCGCTAATCCAGCCCGGCAAGTCTTCGATGAA
This sequence comes from Exiguobacterium sp. SH5S4, assembly GCF_004337045.1. Classification (NCBI taxonomy): domain Bacteria; kingdom Bacillati; phylum Bacillota; class Bacilli; order Caryophanales; genus Exiguobacterium; species Exiguobacterium sp. SH5S4. The sequence goes on along the minus strand of NZ_SJUQ01000021.1, from coordinate 23,544 downwards.
CACGTCACCACGGATTCCGTCCCGGATCGCATCGTTGAACTGGGCGATCCGTGGCATTTTATGGGCGTTGTGTTGGTTCGCTTTTTTGCGAACTGCCAGTGGTGTATCGAGATCCCAGCCTTCTCCGGTGACGAGGATCGATGGGTCGATCCGATCGAGTGCTTTGCGGACTTGGTTCATCGTCTTGACGTCATGCAGCCCCATCAAATCGAAGCGGAAGCCGTCGATCATGAACTCTTTGGCCCAATACGAGACACATTCGACGATCAGTTTGCGCATCATCGCCCGCTCTGACGCCGTATCGTTGCCGCACTCCGAACCGTCGGCGAGCGTCCCGTCCTCGTGCAACCGATAATAGTAGTCCGGCACGAACTGGCCGAGCGGTGTCGTCAAGGCGTCATACGTATGGTTGAACACAACGTCCATGATGACGCGGATCCCGCGGTCATGGAGCGCTTGAATCATCGCCTTCAATTCAAGGATCCGGGCGGCCGGATCATCCGCTGTCGAGGCGTACGAACCTTCGACCGCGAAATAATGGACCGGGTCATAGCCCCAGTTATAGTTTGACTCGCTTTCACGCGACTCGTTGACCGAACCGTAGTCAAAGAACGGCATGAGTTGAAGGTGGGTCACGCCGAGCGCCGTTATGTAGTCGAGCGCTGTCGGGTATCCGTTTTTCGTCTTCGTACCGGCCTCGGTCATCCCGAGGAATTTACCACGGTGCATGACGCCGCTGTCCGGATGGCTCGTCAAATCTCTCACATGCGCCTCATAAATGACTGCTTCTTGCGAAGAGTGGAAGAGCGGACGTTCTTTGACCCAATGGTCTGGGTTGATTGAAGACGGGTCGAGCAGGCAGCCCCGTTTCCCATTGACGCCGACGACTTTCGCATACGGATCGAGTGATTCGATGCGTTTTCCGTCAACGACAGCCTCGAACACGTAAAACTGACCTTCGAATTGCGCCCGGTCAAGTTCGACCATCCATGTCCCTTTTTCAGCCCGTTCGAGCTCGATGCGGTCAAACTTACGCGCCCGCGCCGTACGATAAAGCTTCACTGTCATTTGCTCGGCTACTGGTGACCACACCCGCAGACGGATGAGTTCACTTTTAAACGTCACCCCAAGGTCTTTTCCATGATATGCAACGTGATCCAAGTCTACATTTGTCTGTCTATCGATTGTATGTTCCATCGTTTCACTCCTTCACTGCTTCAAATCTGCTATCATTATAACAAAACCCATACAAAGGATGGATGAAACATGGCAAAAGACAATTCTTTTGATATCGTGTCAGAAATGAACCTCGAAGAAGTGAAAAACGCGATCCAAATCGCCGAAAAAGAAATTTTGAACCGTTATGACTTTAAAGGATCGAAGAGTGAGATGTCACTCGATAGCGGCGACCTCGTCCTCATCTCGGATGACGACTACAAACTTGAGCAGTTAAAAGACGTCATGATCTCGAAGTTGATCAAGCGCGGCGTACCGACGAAAAACCTCGACTACCAAAAAATTGAGCGCGCACTCGGCGGTACCGTCCGTCAACGTGTCAAATTGAAGAGCGGGATCGATAAAGACGATGCTAAGAAGATCAATAACGCCATCAAAGAGTCGAAGTTGAAAGTGAAATCGCAAATTCAAGACGATCAGATTCGCGTGACGGCCAAGTCGCGTGACGACCTGCAAGCGGTCATGCAACTCGTCCGTGAGCTCGAGCTATCGGTCGATGCCCAGTTCACGAACTACCGATGAAACTCGCAATCATCAGTGACCCGCACGGTTCGTTTGATGATTTGGAAACCGTCCTCGAGGCGGTCAGGCGCGAGACCGCGCACATCCTCTGCCTCGGCGACTTGTACGAGTGCCATATCGGCAAAAAACGGCGCAACGAACGGTTTCATGACGTCTCCGACGTTATGACGTTTGACGAGCAGTACGAAGCACTCTTGACGTTCCCGAGCCTGCGCGGCAACCAAGAAGAACGGATTGACGAAGTGCTCATCGTGTCGCACCCTGTCAAGACCCGCATCTCATTATTGCCTGAACAGACGACGCTCGATGAGGCGCTGTTCTTACACGGCCATCAAATCAAGTGGAGCGCTGACTGGGAGCCACTCGTCGAAAAAGGCAAGTACCCGCTCGTCTTTATCGGGCATAGTCATATTCCGGGCATCTATCGGAAAGGCCGCTCGATTCCCTGGGAAATCGGGACACCGTTCAAGTTGAAGAAGAAGCGCTACGTCATCAACGTCGGCGCCGTCATCTTCGACCGGGAATGGTGTCTATATGATACGAAGACGCGAACCGTCACGCGGATGAAGGCGTGACACGACAAAAGGGACCTTTCGCAGGTCCCTTTTGTCGTGCTTACATTTCTTCTGGAGCTTGGACACCGATCAAACGGAGTCCTTCCGTCAAGACGATCGTCACGGCTTTGACGAGCGCGAGACGCGATTGTTTGCCCGCATCTTCTTCAAGCACACGGACGTGGCCGTAATACTTGTTGAACGCTTGCGCCAAATCGAGGACGTAACGGCTGATGATCGACGGCTCACGGCGCTCATGGGCACGCGTGATGACGTGTGGGAACGCGTTGAGCATCGTCACGACGCCCCACGTGTGGTCGTCGTCCGCACCTGCGAACGTTGAACCGTCGTAGTTGCCTTTACGGAGGAGCGAGTTCGCCCGTGCGTTCGTGTACTGCACGTAAGGTCCCGTCTCCCCTTCGAACTTGAGCATGCTATCGAGGTCGAACTCGATGTTGTTGATGCGCTCGTTCTTCAAATCGTGGAAGATGACGGCGCCGACTCCGACCATGCGAGCCACGTTCTCTGCGTTTGGAAGCTCAGGGTTCTTCTGTTCGATGTTCGCTTGCGCTTTCTCGATCGCTTCTTTCAATACTTCTTCAAGCAGGACGATGCGGCCTTTACGTGTCGACATCTTCTTCCCTTCTTGCAAGATCAAGCCGAACGGCACGTGGTGCATGCCGTCGACGAAGTCGTAACCGAGCTTGCGGAGTACCGAGAACAACTGTTTGAAGTGGAGTGCCTGCTCACCACCGACGACGTAGTTCGCTTGGACGAAGTTGTACGTCTCATGACGATAGACGGCCGCAGCCAAGTCGCGTGTCGCGTAAAGCGTCGCGCCGTCTTTCTTTGTGATCAGGCAAGGTGGCAAGTTCTCGTCTTCAAGCGAGACGACCATCGCCCCTTCACTCTCGACGAGCAGGTTCTTCTCTTCGAGCATGGCGACGATTCGGTCCATCTTGTCGTTGTAGAACGCTTCACCGTGTAAGCTGTCAAACTCGACACCGAGGAGATCGTATACTTTTTGGAACTCTTTGAGCGACTCGTCACGGAACCACGTCCACAGTTCGGTCGCTTCAACGTTACCGTCCTCGAGCTTTTTGAACCAAGCACGGCCCTCGTCTTCAAGCTCAGGCTGAGTTTTCACTTCTTCATGGAAGTGAACGTATAGCTTTAAGAGCTCAGCAATCGGATTTGCCCGGACCGCTTCCTCATCGCCCCACTTCTTATAAGCGACCATGAGTTTCCCGAATTGTGTACCCCAGTCGCCGAGGTGGTTGACACCGACGACGTTATAGCCGTTTTTGCGAGCGATCTGGTTGATGGCGTTACCGATGACCGTCGAGCGCAAGTGTCCCATCGAGAACGGTTTGGCGATGTTCGGTGACGAGAAGTCCGTGACAATCGTCTCGTTGCGTGTCGCATGCGTCGCGTAATCCGCTTGCTCGTCGAGAACCGTGTTAATGATTTCCTGCGAGACGACGTCACGGCTCAAGAAGACGTTCACATATGGACCGGCCGCTTCAACTTTTGTGAACAGTTCGTCGTTCAATTCACCAGCGATGTCAGTCGCAATCATGACCGGCGCTTTCCGGTACGCCTTGGCGAGTTGGAAGCATGGGAACGCGAGATCCCCGTGCGCCTCATGTTTTGGTTTTTCAATCAATGCCTCAATCTGGTCGAGCGTGAGTTCGTCACCGATGACACGTGACAGAGCCTCCGCATACTTGCGTTCATAACTCATGTAAATTTCCTCCTTCAAATCTAGTCATAAAAAAAACGCCCTTTGCACAGATGCAAAGAGACGGGTTGGCCCGCGGTACCACTCTTCTTGCCTGTTTTACACAGACCACTTTAACGGTGATAACGGGGGCCCCCCGGCTACGCCTACTCGCTTCGGATAGCATCTCAAAAGTGCGTTTCGCGATGTTTGTCAGCCTAGGCTCTCACCAATCCCTAGGTCGCTTTGTTGACTAAACGATCGTTACTCTCTTTTTCATCGACTTTCGTCTATGTGGTTGAAAAGCAACTTCATTATAGAGGATATTTGATGTAGACTCAATGCTAGAATTCAGCCATTATGATGAATAGGCAGGACTTGGGCGCAACCGTGCCGAATCTCCTACCATACATATGAGAAGACTTTTCCCACACAGGAGGGAACTATGAATCATTTTCGCAAAATGTCCGTCCTCGGTTGGAGCATTTGGAGTTTGATCGTTTTACTGACCATCACCTTGTTTACAACCGGTGTCCTTGATGTTCCGGCGATCGAGCCGCTTCCGTTCATCTTGATTGCGCTGCTCGTCATCATTTTCCAAATGGACTCGATTGAACGGAAAGGCGTCTATTTCACGTTTTCAGAAAGCATCGTCCTCATCATCTTTTTATTCTTTGATTTTGAGACGGCGCTCCTCGTCAACCAAATCGGACTCCTCGTCTTTCAGTTCGCCAACTTAAAACCGCGCGTCGCGCTCCGCCGCTTCCGGTTCACTTATCCTTGGAACGCGATCACGTCATTTTTAGAAATCGCCATCCCGGCAAGTGTTTACTTGGCACTCGGCGGTGAGACCGGTCTTGGCTTCTATTCGCAGGATTCGTTCGTTCCGCTCATCGGTCTGATCAGCGCCATCATTTTGAACACGGTCGTTCAAAAGTATCAAGTCGGCTGGTGGTTCCGCGTCGATATCCCGGTCCGTGATTTTCTGAATATCGCTTTTTACACGTACATCGTCAGTTTCGTCTTCATCCTTGCCGCGTCGTTCTTCCGTGAGACGAACTTGCTCGTCGTCAGTAGCATCGCGGCCGCCCTCACGTTCTTTATTAAGCGGTTGATGATCCAAAAAGGGCGCCAAGACGCGTTCAAGTCATTGATCGAACAGTACGATGAAGCGAAAGAGGCCGTCTCCCTGTCTCAAAGCGAGGCCCAGGCGATTGAAGTGTTCTTGAGTCAATGTGAGCGCCTCAACCAATATGATAAAGGGTTTGTCGAGTTCGTCCTGTTCGACCGAACGCTCTATTTCGATTTGTTGACGCGACAGCCGATCGACCGTCCGATCGTCTTCGACTTGATTGAAGCGCGCCATCCACACGCCAAGTCTGTCGATTATGAGATGCGCTTCGAATGGGACGCAGCGTTGTCAGAAGCGTTTCATGACGATTACCACAGCTTCATCTCGGTCCAGTCAGAAGAGATTGACGGGATCCGCACACGCATCGTCATGATCGGTGAACACGTCTATGGCTATCCGCCCATCATTCAAAACGAGATGATGAAACTGTTGAAGTCGTTCAACCGAACAATCAGCCGTTGCCACGAACGCGACCGCCTATACACGGAAAGCCGCACCGATAGCTTGACGCTGCTCGCCAACGCGCGCGCGTTCTACGAGTATGGGATTCAACAAATCTCGGACGGCTCGATGTACCCGATCTCAGTCGCGATGCTCGACATCGACTTCTTTAAAAAAATCAATGACACGCACGGTCACCAAGTCGGAGACAGCGTGCTCCAAGAGTTCGGACGGCGAATTCGGCAAGTGCTCCGGACCGATGACTTTGCGGCCCGTTACGGGGGCGAGGAGTTCATCTTGCTGCTCAATCATTGCGACGTCGACCAAGCCGTCGATATCGCCGAACGGATTCGACAGAAGATTGAAGATAAGCCGTTCCGTGTCGATGGGGTCGATATTCCCGTGACCGCCTCGATCGGCGTCGATACGATTCAAGCGTTCGGCGACAAACGGCTTGATGATACGATTCGTAACGCTGACCGGGCCCTTTACGTCGGCGGCAAGTACGCCGGTCGTAACCGCGTCGCCCATTATAATTTTTTGACGACATGACTTCCCCCCGCGTCCATTGGCGCAGGGGGATTTCTGTTGACAACCCGATTTGAAACAGGTACGTTAGAAAACGTGTCTAACAACTACATCATGACGACTTTTTATCAAGAGAGACGGAGGGACTGGCCCTTAGATGTCTCGGCAGCGGGTAACCCGTGCCAAATCCAGCGAGCGTTCTGCTCGAAAGATGAAAAGGGTGTCTCTTACAGAGAGCCTTTTTCGGAAGGCTCTCTTTTTCTATTCTATGAAATGAGGTGAATCGATTGGAACAACCAACAGCTAACAAATGGGCGCTCTTGCCCTTGCTCGTCTTCCTCGTCTTCTTTATCGGGGCAGGTATTTATTATGGTGACTTTTACAAGTTCCCGGTGCTGATCGCGGCGTTGATCGCTTTAATTGTCGCCGCGATGATGACGAAAGGAAGCGTCACACAGACCGTCGAACGTATCGCCCAAGGCGCCGGTAATCCAGGTATCTTGATCATGATATTCATCTTCCTGCTCGCTGGCGCGTTCTCGAACGTCGCCGGTGCAATCGGTGCGATTGACGCGACGGTCAATGCGGCGTTGACGTTCCTGCCGCCGTCACTCTTACTGAGCGGATTGTTCGTCATCGCTGCCTTCATCTCGATGGCGATGGGCACATCGACCGGTACGATTGCCGCGCTCGCCCCGATCGCGCTCGGCATCCATCAAGAGAGCGGGGTCAATATCGCGATCGCGGCCGCGGCCGTTGTCGGCGGGGCCATGTTCGGAGACAACTTGTCATTCATCTCAGATACGACAATCGCCGCCGTCCGGACACAGCGGACGAACATGCGTGACAAGTTCCGGACCAACTTTTGGATCGTGCTCCCGGCCGCAATCATCACGACCGTCCTGTTAGCCGTTCTCTCAAGTGGAGAATCGACGATTGAAGTGGCCGCGTTCGAATGGTACAAATTGATTCCGTATCTCGCCGTCATCGTCCTCGCCTTGACCGGACTGAACGTCATCCTCGTTTTGCTCGGCGGCATCGCGCTCGCTGGCATCATCGGACTGATTGACGGAAGCTTGGCCGTCACGTCTTACGTCACGGCGATGGCCGACGGTATGATGGGCATGGCCGAGATCTCGCTCTTGACGTTATTCATGGGCGGACTCGTCGGGCTCATCTCGCATAACGGTGGACTCACCTATTTACGAGACGCACTCACGTCACGGATTCAGCGCCGGGCTGGTGCGGAATGGAGCATCGCCGGGCTCGTCAGTGCGACGAACGTCGCGACGGCGAACAATACGATCTCGATTCTCGTAGCAGGCCCGCTTGCCGCGAATATCGCCGATACGTATGACATCGAACGGAAAAAGTCAGCGAGCGTACTCGACATCTTCTCGTGCGGGGTACAAGGACTTCTGCCTTACGGGGCGCAGCTCCTCATCGCCGCCGAGTTGACGAACACGGCGTCCCCCGCCCTCGTCCCGTATATGTTCTATCCGTTCCTCCTGTTCATTTGCGGAGGCTTGGCGATCGTCTTCAACTTCCCACGTTTCAAAAAAACCAACTAAGCAAAAATCCTCGAAGGCGGCCGCCTTCGAGGATTTTTATGTTCTTGCTTCACGTTTACGTTTGAGCTCTTCGTTCCGTTTTTTGAAAGCGCGCCGTTTGAGAAGTTCTTCGAGACCGCGACTGATCGCCCACAATACGAGCAAGAGCAGGCCGAGCATCGATAAGCGGAACGGGCTTTGGATGAACTCTTGCCACTGATCACCGATGACCGAGAAGATGATGACGACGAGCAGTTTCCCGAATCCGGCCGCCAATACGAACGTTCGGAGCGGCATTTGAATCAAGGCGAGTAAGTACGTGATCAAACTGACCGGGATGAACGGCAACGAATATAAGAATCCGAGCGAGATTGGACTCATATGGTTGATGCGATCGAGCCAATAGACACCCTGTTTATGTTTTTCGAGCCAACGCGTCATCGGTTTGCGGAACACGTATCGGACGGCGGCGAACACGAGGAGCGTCCCTGCCAAACTGCCGATCCATGACAAGAGAACACCAAGCCAGAAGCCATACGTGGCAGCGTTCGCCGAGATGATCAAGACGAGCGGGAGAAACGGGAAAATCGCTTCTAGGAACGGGGCTCCGAGTCCAGCCCAAGGACCTCCCGGCAGTCCTTGGAGCCATTCGATGATGTTCAATATATATTGTTGTAGTGATGTGAGCATCTCAGTTTCCACCTTCGGCTTTCGTTACTACCTTTTACCCGAATTCGTTCAAGAGGACGCATCCCCCTGCCCTCCTCAAAAAAAAATAAAAAGTATTTGCGAAATTTCACTGTGATATCTATCATATAATAATGGACTTGTGGTTGCAGGCAAGTTCATTCGTCGAACGACACAACCCAACGTTCGTTTTCCTGCAAAAAACTGAACACAGGGGAGCAATAACATGGAAACAAAACCAATGCGGGTCTTACTGTACTATAAGTACGTCAACATCGAGGACCCAGAAACACTGACACAACAACACCTCAAGTATTGTAAGGACCTCGGGATCAAAGGACGTATCTTGATTTCTTCCGAAGGAATCAACGGGACGTGCTCGGGCACTTGGGAACAAACCGAACAGTACATGAACGACTTGAAAGCCGATCCATACTTCAGCGACATCGAGTTCAAAATCGATGAAGTCGAAGAGCATGCTTTCAAGAAAATCTTTGTCCGTCACAAACAAGAGCTCGTGACGTGGCGCTTTGATGGCGAGTTCGACGTGCCTAAACAACACGGTGCGTATCTCGAACCGGAAGAATGGAAAGAGATGATGAATCGCGATGATGTCGTCATCCTCGACGTTCGTAACAACTACGAGTACGATCTTGGTCACTTCAAAAATGCGATCAAAATCGACGTAGAGGCTTCTCGTTACATGCCAGACTGGCTCGAGGAGAACAAAGACCTCTACGAAGGGAAAACACTTCTCACGTACTGTACCGGAGGCGTCCGTTGCGAGAAATTTACCGCATATATGCGTGACCAAGGTCACGACAACATCTTCCACTTAAAAGGCGGCGTCGCCATGTACGGCAAGGACGAAGCGACGCAAGGTGAAAACTGGGACGGCGAGCTTTACGTCTTTGACGAGCGCATCAACGTCCCGGTCAACACGGTCAATCCGTCAGTCGTTTCAGCGTGTATGCACTGCGGAACGAAGACGACCCGTTACGTTAATTGTGCCAACCCGGAGTGCAATAAACAACACTTCTGTTGTGAAGAGTGTGAGCCGAAACAGATGCGTTCATGCTCGAAAGAGTGTCAGGAGCATCCACGCAACCGCTTTATCATCGAGAACATCGCGGAAAAACTTCAAGAGACTGAAGGCGTCGTCGGGTAACAAAAATCGACCGAATAGCGTCGCGGGCATTTGCCCGCGACGCTATTTTTGACAGAAACTTTACGTCTAGCGCGGCATGGAATCGGGTATAGTGTAGATACTATTGTCAGACAGGAAGTGACTGAATTGCTCTTTAACGAACCGTTACTCGCCGCAATACTGGCCTGGTTTATCGCACAGGCGGCCAAACTTGTGACCGAACTCATTCGAACACGTGACTTTGAACTTGAAATTATGTTCGCCTCAGGCGGAATGCCAAGTTCCCATACCTCGACCGTCGTCGCGCTCGCGACCGCGATTGGCCGGGCTGAAGGCCTCGACTCGAGCATGTTCGCCCTCGCGCTCACGTTTGCGACGATCGTCATGTACGACGCGACCGGCGTCCGTCAAGCCGTCGGTTTCCAAGCCCGTCTATTGAACGACTATTTTAAAGGGATCAAGCACGACACACCGATCTTGAACGAACTCGTCGGCCATACACCGTACCAAGTCATCGTCGGCGCATTGCTCGGCCTCGTCGTCGGACTATTTTTCCCCATGTAAACGATACACACGTTCAGGCATGTCGTTCCCCTCTCAAAAACTGTCCATCTTTTTGTGAACTTTCACAACAGAGACGGTATAGTGATAGAGAGGAGGAATCGACATGCCTTTTTTACAGAAATCATATGAATCGCTCGACACACTCGCCGAAGCGATCGGGCAAGCGATCCGCGCACCGATCACGATCGAAAATCGCCACCATCAGCTACTCGCCTATAGCACGCATCCCGACTCGACCGACCCGGCCCGGATCGCGACCATCATCGGCCGCCGTGTCCCGGAAGCCGTCATCGAAGATTTGTGGGAAAGCGGTATCCTGCAAGAGCTGATCGACCGAGACGAGCCTGTCGTCATCCCGGCCCGGATGGCCATCGGTCTCAGCGAGCGCGCCGCCGTCGTCATCAAGCAGCAAGAAGACGTGCTCGGCTACATTTGGAGCCTGGCCCAGACGACCCCGTTCTCCGAGCAGGAACTCACCGTCTTGAAGGACGGGGCAAATATCGCCAAGAAACTGCTCATGACGATCGCCATGCACGAACGTCGCATCGATGCCGAACTCGAGCGTTTCTTTTTAGAAGTGCTCGCTTCGCCATACCTCGCTCCCGCACATCGGGAACGCTTGAACGAACTTGCCCCAATCGCCGTCGCGAATCGCCTGACGATCATCGACTGCTTGCAGCCGATCACTCCGCAATTCGCTGAGCGGTTATTTTATGCGCTTGCGACACAAGAAGCGATCGAGGTCGTCCTTCACGCCATCGACGGCCAACAGCTGCTCGTCTGGCACTATATGAAGTCCGAGCTATCTGAAGAAGAGGCCGCCCTCCTCCAGTGGGCCGACCGCTTCGAGACCCAGCTTCAAGACAAGTTCACTGACGCCGAACCTCGCCTCGGGATTAGCCGTCGTTTCTTCGAGAGCGATACGCTCTATGCCGCGACCGAGGAAGCGAGACGGGTCACATCGCTACGCCGGAAGTTCCCGTTCGAGCTCGCTAGTGCCCGGGCGTTCGAGCAGATCGGCATCTATCAACTCGTCCCCGATTTGTCCCGACGGATCGGCCTGCGCCTCGAGACGCACCCGACGATCGAACGGTTGCAGGCGTATGACCAAGTCCACCACACCGAACTCGTGACGACGCTTGAATGGTATTTCTATTTTGACGGGAACGTCAAACGAGTCGCCGCCCACCTCCATATCCATCCGAACACGGTCTTGTATCGGATTCGACGGATCGAAGAACTGACGAGCATCACCCAAGTCTCGCTCCCGGAACGGGCTGCTATTTATTTAGCGATCAAGGCCGGACAATATCGTCAAGACGACTGACCCCCACTTTGTGAAAAATCACAAAGTGGGGGTTGCCGTTTTTAGAATCCATGCTAAAGACAGCGATTTCACTTGGGTCTATACTAGAGGTGTGAACAGATTGTGTCAGCAGATAGAAAGGGGAACTACACATGAAAATCGGGGTATTGAAAGAGATTAAAAATAACGAAAACCGCGTCGCGTTGACGCCGATGGGTGCATCCGTCTTGACGGAACTCGGACACGAGGTGCTCGTCGAGACGGGGGCCGGTATCGGGAGCGGCTTCACGAATATGGAGTACATCGACGCTGGGGCAAGCATCGTCGATTCAGCACAGGACGTTTGGGGAGACGTTGAACTCGCCTTGAAAGTAAAAGAACCACAGCCGTCAGAGTATCAATATTTCCGTCCAGACCTCACGCTCTTCACGTATTTACATTTAGCGGCCGAACCTGAACTCACGAAAGCGCTCGTCAATTCAGGCATGACCGCCATCGCCTACGAGACGGTCGAAGTCGACCGTACGCTTCCGCTGCTCACACCGATGAGCGAAGTCGCAGGACGGATGGCTGCTCAAATCGGGGCGCAAATTTTAGAAAAACCGCATGGCGGCAAAGGGATCCTCTTGTCAGGTCTTCCCGGGGTGCCTCGTGCGAACGTCACCGTCATCGGGGGCGGTGTCGTCGGAATGAACGCGGCCCGCATCGCCATCGGTCTCGGAGCCAACGTGACCATCATGGACATCAGTCCGGCTCGTCTCCGCCAAATCGACGACCAGTTCGGGAACACGATCAACACGCTCATCTCGAACCGCTATAATATCGCGAAGCAAGTCGCCGAGAGCGACCTCGTCATCGGTGCCGTCCTCATCCCGGGCGCGAAAGCACCTAAACTCGTCACGAAAGAGATGGTGCAACAAATGTCACCGGGGTCAGTCATCGTTGATGTCGCCATCGACCAAGGCGGGATCTGTGAGACGATCGATCATATTACGACGCATGACGCGCCGACGTACGAACGCTACGGTGTGCAGCACTATGCCGTCGCCAACATGCCAGGGGCGGTCCCGCGCACGTCGACGCTCGGTTTGACGAACGCGACGATGCCTTATATCGTCGAGTGCGCTCAAAAAGGAATCTTCCCGGCGCTTCGCGAAAATGCAGCGCTCCTCAAAGGGTTGAACGTCATCGACGGTACGGTCACATACGAAGCCGTCGCCCGTGACCTCGGCTACACGTTCGTACCAGCCTCTGAAGCCGTCACGAAGCAGCTCCACGCGTAATCGAACACATCCGAAATATGCGGACAGAAAGACGCCCGAACGGAAAATCCCGTTCGGGCGTCTTGCGTATGTTTATGCGTTTTCGACGGCGATGTCTTCACCGATGATTTTCACTTCAGGTTCAAGTTCGATCTCAAACTTCTGTTTGACCGTCGCTTGGACGTGACGAATGAGCGAGATGTATTCAGTCGCTGTCGCCTGATTGATATTGACGATGAAGCCCGCGTGCTTGAGTGATACTTCCGCCCCGCCGATGCGCTTGCCTTGCAGTCCGCAATCTTGAATCAGTTTACCGGCAAAGTAACCGGGCGGGCGCTTGAACACACTGCCGCATGACGGATATTCAAGTGGTTGTTTCGATTCACGCTTATGCGTCAAATCGTCCATTACGTCTTTGATCGCTTCATAACCGAGCGGATCGAGTTCGAACGTCGCCTCTAAGACGATCAAGCCTTCTTTCGAAACTCGGCTCGTTCGATAATCGAGGTCAAGCTCATCTTTCGAGAGCGTGAGCAGTTCGCCGTCTGGCGTCAAAACGACCGCACTCGCGATTACGTCTTTCGTCTCGCCGCCGTAGGCACCCGCGTTCATGTAAACAGCGCCTCCGACCGTTCCCGGAATACCGCATGCGAACTCCAGTCCAGACAGCTCTTCAGTGAGCGCCTGGCGCGACACGTCGATGATGGCCGCTCCTGCTTGGGCGATGATCCGGTTGCCGTCACGGCGAACCGTGTTCAATTCGTTCAAATTCAAGACGATGCCACGCAGGCCGCCGTCTCGAACGATCAAGTTGGACCCGAAACCGAGAATCATGAATGGTACGTTCTCGCGATGGGCGAGCTCGAGGACGGCTTGAACTTCTTCATACGTGTGTGGAGCTACGAAATAATCCGCTTTCCCTCCCAATTTTGTATATGTGTGTGCTGACAGCGGCTCGTCTTGCTTGAAGCGCTCGGCCGGGATGATTGTGAGTAGTTGGTCTAAAAAGCTCATGCGTTGCCTCAATCCTTTACGGTCTATTTTATTAGTGCCGCAAGCGAAAAAGTTCGCCTCGGACACGTTGCTGAATGGTTTCAGTACGAAACACAGTATACAAATGTTTACCGAGAGTGACAAGCAACGTTTTCTTTACAATCTAGCAAATAGTTTACAACAATAATGATGTCGCGACGGCGACGACAATCGGGATTGTGAAATTATCCCAGTCTCGATACGAAATCGCTTCTGTCAGCGTCGCTATGATGGAAATGATAAACCCATAAGTTACCACTTGCCACATCGGAATACCTTTCCACAAAAACAATAAAAAGAGTACCACGTACGAACTTAAGAACATGGCCATGCTGCCTTGGAACGATCGCTTTTGCCCATACAGGTCATAGATCACCGTCCCATATTTTCGTCCAATGAGGGCTGCTAAGCCGTCTCCCCATGCCAATACGAGCGAACCCGCTAAAAAGGCGAGCGGTTCCGTCTCGAAAAAGAAGAACAAGATGACGAGGAGTGCGATCGGATAATAGACGGTCCCGAGCGATTTCCGCTCGGTCTGATGGACCGGAGACGGGCTCTTATATAGAAGCCACGCGTTTGCGAACGTAAAGAACACGAGCGGTATGGCAGCGATGTACCATGTGTCCATCAACCAGACGGCGAGCAATGACCAATGCCCGACTGCAATATGTACACTCTTTCGAATTGTCTCATCCGTCCAGCCGAGGCGCTTGCCAATCTGTTCGAGACCGACAAGAAACACCAGGACAATGACGATGGACAGAATAGAACTGACCCATTCATTCATCGTGGGACCACCTTTATGTGCGATTTTTATACGTACTCATTATACCTTAATCAAGCCAGAACCTAGCTTCCTTTTCAAACATTTGGTAGAATGAGGTCAAATGACTGTATAGCCTGCGAACGAAGTCGGCTATAGAAAGGATGCCTGTATGCGCGACGCAAATTCGATTCAAACGTTGGCTGATTGCCTTCACTATATGCGGGTTGGTGACGTCGATCGGGCCATCTCACTTTTTCCTGAAGAAGTGCGTGAGCATTTCCCGAAAGAGCTTCGTAAAATCCATTTGTTTCATATTGAAAAGAACGGATTGTCGATCAATCAAATCGTGGCTTTGGCCAACACACTGACCGGAGAGCATTTGTCCGCGACGACGATTCAAAACTGGACGAAACGCGAAGTTCGTAAAATCATCGGTGTCCCCCGGGTCGGTAAAAAATATTCGCTACAACAGGCTGCGATCATTTATTTGCTCGACGACTTGAAGCATCTGTTTTCGCTCGAAGAGACGAGCTCGCTGCTCGCACTCATCTTCAACAATCCCGACCGCGACGAGGACGACCTCATCTCCCCGATCGACTTCTACCGCTTGTACGCGGAGTATGCCAAGTCGACGAGCCCGATCGAGATGTTAGATACTCGTGCGAAGCGTTCGATTGAGAAGATGGGACACACCCATCCGAACATCATGCACGTTCTGAAGCTATGCTTGTACGCGCACCGCGTGACGACACTCGAGATCGAGGCCAAACACTATTTAAGCCGCTTCATTTGAGCCAATCAAATGAAGCTTTTTTTGTGGAACGCAAAAAAAAACACCAGTCGCAGTGACTGGTGTTCGTCATATTGGTTAGACTGACATGGCGACCGGCATCCGTGATTTGACCGTCAACGTCTTCAAAACTGACAACAACTCGAACATCGAGAGCTGATCCGCCTCTTTCGTCAAACAGAAAGAATCGTCATCTTGTTTGCGAAGTTCCGCCACAAGTTTCCCAGCTTTATCGCGAACACTGAACTTGTAGCGTTCGACGTCGTATTGAATCGTGTAGAGACCGCGTTCATAGACGTTGTATTCACACTTTTTCCCGAATAACGAGAACTTGTCTTTTAATTGACCAATCGCTTGCCCGTCATGGTTCATGACGACCCACTTTTGACAGTTCGGGATGTACTTCCCGTGAGCGATTTGTCGACCGGACAAGTTGTGCACTTGGACATTGCCCTCCGCGTTGCGGTGAACAGATCCGATTGCATCATTTGTTTCGTCATAAATGGTCGCCTCGCCTTGCGTAAAGACACAACCTTTTACATAAATTAATTTGCGCACCGCTTTTTCCTCCTACTACGTTCCAACCTCGATTTTTGTGTTTGTTCGGTTGGTCATTCTGTGAAACCCCAATTTAGTTTCTAGTAGTCGTGTTTCTCTGTTCAACTACTACATATTTCATATGACGAAGATGATTATTGCACCGTTTGAGGAAAAAGACAACCCCTTTTTCTTCGACACAATCCGCCAGTCTGTCAAAGCTGTGAACAGGCGCCATTTTAGCACTTAAATCCAGCCTGTTTAAGCAGCTGTTCGAGCTCCGTTCTTGCAATCAGACGAACTTGATTTGGTTCGGCGAGTTCGTATGCACTATCCGTATAGGACGAGTTCGTGACGACCCATCCTTCGTTCGCCCCGTAGTATGGAACGGACGCGGCTACTTGCTGGACCGCTTCGAGTCCGACAACTTTTTCATAGCGTTTTGCTTGGACCGCGATCGACCAGCCGTCCGACGTTTCAAGGAGCAAATCCGCCCCGAAATCACGTGACGCTGGCGTGACCGTCACGGTGTACCCGAGCGCTGTGAATACTTCTTCTAAAAACAGCTCAAACTCACGGCCGTCCATTCGATCAATCCGATCAATCGTCGACAGGCGCATCCGCCAGATGAGCCAAGCAATCCCGAGAGCGAGCACCGTGACGACGCTCCACATCGGTGCTTCGAACCACCATAATCCGGTGGCAATCAATAGGCTAAGCGCCATTCCTTTCACGTCAATCGTCCTCCCTATCGTTTCTTTTATTTACTTTACCGAATCAATGCAGGAAAACAAAGGGGCATCTGTCGAATGTATTCCAAATGTACCCGTTTGATATAAAGAAGGAGGGATCAAACGTTAATGGAGAAAAGGATGTATCTCCAAAACGAACTGCTGCACGCTTTACCTTACGGCGTCGCGTTGATTACGAAGGACGGTACGATCGTTCAGGCGAATCGTCCGTTCATGGAGCAGTTTCCTGAAGACTTACAGACGAAAACGAATATTTTCCACATGGTCAACCAATCACCCCTCACCATGGAATTGTCGCGTCGGATGGAGCAAGGACTTCCTTGGATATACGAGATGCCGACGATTCGCGTCCATGCGATCCCATATGAACATATATACGTTCTCTCCATCGAGCCGCTCCCGCTCGACACGCGGGTCACGGTCCAACATAACGCCTTTGAGGCGATGATGCATACCGAGCTCGACATGGCGATGATCATGACAGATGCCAATCTGCTCATCAATCGCTTCAATAAAGGAGCGACCGAGCTGTTCGGCTATAAACCTCACGAAGTGCTCTATGAGATGACACCGTTCGCCTTGTTCGAGTCGCGAGAACTGAGTGAGAAGCGGACGCATTATCAAGACGAGACGGAGCGCTTGTTGTCGTTCGAACAGATGCTGCGCGTCGCACTCGATCGTGGAGACCGAGAATGGAAGTTTCAGCGTAAAGACCGCACCCATTTCGTCGGCAAACTGTTCATGCAGCCAGTCTATGAACACAATCAAATCATCGGCTTCTTTTTCTTCGTCTTTGATGTCAGTCCTGAAATCGCGCTCAAAGGTGAACTGCTCCATAAAGAGCAGCGCTACCGCATGTTTGCTGAGTCCGTGATTGAAGCTGTCCTGTTTCACGAAGGGGGAACGATTCTTGACGCGAACAAGGCAGCCGAAACGATTTTCCGTATCCCGGCCGAGGACATGGTCGGACGCCAAACGATTGAATTTATCGCGGAAGGCTACCGGGCCGATGTCCTCAGACGGATCCGTAATCACATTCAAACCCCGTACGAAGTCATCGGACGGCGCGAGGACGGTACCTTTTTAGAGATGGAAGTCTATCCGAAAGAAGTGACGTTCCAAGGCCAGACGCTCCGCGTCGCCGTCATGCGCGATATTAGTGACCGTAAAAAAGTCGAGCGCATGCTTGAACGAGAGAAAAATGCGATTGCTCGTCAGCGCGACATCATCCAATCGATTCTGCAAGCATCGAACGAGGCGTTCGTCTTGACCGAATCGAACGGTAGTGTCCTGTTCATGAACGTACATGCCCGGCGCTTACTCGACCTGCCCGGCATCGCTCCGAACAAGATACAGGAACGCATCCCGCTCCTGACGACATTCCGGGGCCGTGACCGCACTGAAATGTTAAAAAAAATCGACCTCTTGCTCGACGGGTCGGCTCGTGAAGTGTCGCTCCGTTTTTCGATTCCGCAACCGAACGATCGCGACGAACAGTATTATGAGATGTACGGAACCGGAATGGACACAAAACGGCAGATTGGGATGGATAGTGGCTTTTTGTTCGTCTTCCGCAACCGGACCGAAGAAGAGCGGATGGACCAAATCAAAAACGAGTTGGTCAGCACCGTCTCACACGAGTTGAGAACACCATTATCTTCTCTATCTGGATACATCGAATTGATGCTGACACGTGACTTGTCGAAGGACAAGCGCGAGCGCTATTTAAAGACGATGGCAAAAGAAGCGAAGCGGTTGACGGACTTGTTGAACGACTTCCTTGATATTCAGCGCATGGAAGATGGCAATCAAGAGTATAAACAAGACCGCTTCGTCCTGAACGAGCTCGTCCGTGAAGTCGTCGAACGCTTCCGCGAGACGACTGACCACTCGATTCATTTCGATGATGCCGACGAGTTGCTCGTTCTCATCGCCGACAAAGACCGGATCGAGCAAGTCATCATCAACTTGCTTTCAAACGCCATCAAGTACTCACCTCACAGTCATGAGATTGAAGTTCGCGTCCGGAAAGAGCACAAGCAAGCCCACGTGTCCGTCCAAGATTTTGGGATTGGGATTCCCGAGCACGCGTTCGAAGAACTGTTCAAAAAATTCTACCGTGTCGACAACTCAGATACGCGTCAAATCGGAGGCACCGGCCTCGGGTTGTCAATCTGTAAGGAGATCATCGAGTCGCACGGCGGCAGCATCGAAGTCGAGTCGAGCGTAGGCGTTGGCTCGACGTTCACGTTCACGTTAGATGTAGCGGAGGAGACGCCATGAACCATTATGCCTTTACCGGTTTCCCAGGATTTTTAGCAGGAAAGCTGATTACCCATCTCGCGACATTGCCGGATCAGATCGGCACGATCTATGCGCTCCATTTACCGGCACAACGACCAGAAGCGCTCGCTTTGAAACAAGAACTGTTAGCCACGACTTCGCTTCAAGACGAGCAGTTAGTGCTTGTTGAAGCCGATATCACACTCCCGGAAGTCATTCTCGACCCGATCATGCGGTCGGTCATCGAACGGGAAGTGAATTATATCTTCCACTTAGCGGCCGCTTATGACTTGAGCATCCCGTATGACGTCGGCTACCGAGTCAACTTGCTCGGGACGAAGCATATGACGGCGTTCGCCAAACGGGCAAAACAGTTAAAGCGATATGTCTATTTTAGTACCGCCTACGTCTCCGGACGCCGCCAAGGGACCGTCTATGAGAACGAGCTATGGCATCGGGTCCAGTTTAAAAACCATTACGAGGCTACGAAGTATGAAGCGGAAGCCATCGTCTCCCGTGAACTCGGCTCGATACCCGCGACGATCATCCGTCCCGGTATCGTCATCGGCCATAGCAAGACCGGAGAGACGAAAAAATTCGATGGCGTCTACTTCGTGTTGAAGTTGATGGACCAGTTGCGTCAAGCAGCGCCGCTCCCGTATATCGGACGGCAAAACATCGAAGTGAACCTCGTGCCGTATGACTACGTGGTCGAAGCGACTGCTTATCTCGCCCACGCCCCAGTCGGTCTAAAGCGCACGTTCCATTTGACCGACCCGTTCCCGCACGGGGCTCGGGAAGTGTACCGTATGATCCATGAAGCGATGTTTGGTCGCTCGCCTCGCGGAACGATTCCCCATTTCGCCGCAGAAACCGGATTTTCCGCTTTGCAGCTATCGGAACGATATGGGGTTCCAAAAGAACTGCTCGCCTATTTTAAGCATCAAGTCCATTTCGACACGACGCAGACGCTCCGAGCGTTAAACGGGACCGGCATCGTTTGCCCGGACTTACAAGACTACTTGCCTGACATCGTCGCCTACTACAACACACACAAAAAGCCCTGACCAGGGCTTTTTGTGTGTCCTCATCCAATTAACAGCTTCTCTTTCGGGTAACGGATCTTCCGGTCCATCTGTCGTGCGACCGTGAACAGAATGGTCAGCGAGCCGACACGGCCGAGGAGCATCATGAACATGATGAACCCTTTCCCGGTGTCATTCAATTCAGCCGTGATGCCGAGCGAGAGACCGACCGTTCCGAAGGCAGACACGGTCTCGAACAAGAGAGCGGTCGCCGGAATATGATCATTCGTCAAAATCGTGAGTGCCGTGATCAACAAAATAAAGAAGAAACTCGAGATGGCGACGACGTATGCTTTCTTGATTTGAAACGCATCAATCGTCCGCTCGAGAATGACCGTTTCTTTTTTACCGGCGATGAACGCCCACATGTCCGCTAAAATGACAGCGACGGTCGTCACTTTGATCCCAGAACCCGTTGATGCCGCCCCGGCCCCGATATACATCAAGATGAGGATTAATCCGATTGATACCGGCGCCATCATCGAGATGTCCACCGTATTGAATCCAGCCGTCCGTGTCGTCACCGCTTGAAAGAATGTGACGTTTAGCGCCTCGCCAATCGGACGGCCGTACAAGCCGCCTTCCACTGATACCCACTCGAACAGCATGAGTCCGAACCAGGCGATCCCGTTGATGACACCAAGCGAAGCAATCATGATTTTCGAATGTAGGGCGAGCCGCTTCCATCGTTTCACCTCGGTCGCGTCGGCAATCGTCGTGAATCCGAGACCACCGATCATCAAGAGCATCGAAATCGTGACGACGATGGCCGTATTTTGCTCGAACTGCATCAAGCTGTCGGGCCATAACGCAAAACCTGCGTTATTAAACGCCGAGACGGCATGGAAAAAGCCATAATACAGTGCTTCGCCGAACCGGTAATCACCCGTGCTGTAAAGTTCGACCGTCAAAAATAACATCCCGATGAATTGGACGATGATGGTCGTGAAGACGATGTTGCGGACGAGGCGGACCGTTCCACCCGGCCCTGACAAGTTGAGCGACTCTTGGAGTAAGATCCGCTGTTTTAAGCCGATTTTTTTACCGAGCACACTGAGCAGCATGAGCGCGACCGTCATGAACCCGAGTCCGCCGATTTGAATCAAGGCGACGATGACGAGCTCGCCGAGCATATTGAACGATGAGCCGATGTCGATCGTCGACAATCCGGTCACCGTGCCTGCTGACGTCGCGATGAACAGGCAATCGATCCAAGAGACCGGTTCGGTTTGGGCGAACGGCATATACAGCAACGTCGCTCCGATCAAGATGGCGAGTAAAAATCCAGTCGCGATAAATCGGGCCGGCTTTTCAAAGACGAGCCGGTATAACGCCTCAATTCGTTTAAGGCGCAACTCCCGTACTGTCAATCGATGTCGCATCTCGCTATCTCCTTCGAATCAAGTTTTCTAAGCATCATCTTACTCCTCGACGTGTAAATTGCCAACTAGAAAAATGTATCGCTAACCCTTCCTATATTTTTTTGGTAATATGGGAGATAGACTTTATGAATATTGAGGAGGTTGAATGAAACCGTGGACCCTAGTACGGTAGATCATTCGCTAAAGGATGTCTCGCGAAGGTTGGAGCGTCAATCACAATGTATGCCCGCCCATCTCTATTTCCAGCTCGAAGAACTGTTGAATTGGTCACTTGATCAAGAAGTTATGAATCAATTGTACGCATTATTAAAAAAATACGATGTGCTAACCGATATAGAGCGTGAAGAACGAAATATCAGCATCCAACTGCTGATTGACGAAAACGGCGCTTAACCATCGGAACGCATTTGCGGGAGACGAGTTAAGTCTCTCGCTTTTTTTATATCTCGCTTTTTTTATATCTCGCTTTTTTTAGAAAGGTGGAAAACATAGACATGGATGTCGTCACTTTAGTCGGACTTTTACTCGGTTTCTTTACGTTAATCGGAGGGATGATTTTGAAAGGAGCGGGGGTCGCTCCGCTGATCAACCCTGCGGCGCTCGTCATTATTTTTGTCGGGACGGCGGCCGCGGTCAGTATCGCCGTTTCGAAAGAACAGCTACAGACGGTACCCCAACTATTTAAGATCTTATTCAAAAAACAAGAACTGCCAAGCAAATCTGGTTTGTTGACGCAATTCGTCGACCTGTCGACGCAGGCACGTAAAGAAGGCCTGCTGTCACTCGAGACGGCACTCGAGCAAGTCGAAGAACCGTTTTTGAAACAAGGCATGATGATGGTCATCGACGGTCAACCGTCTGAATATATCGCCGAAGTGATGTCGCGTGATATCGAGAATATGGAAATACGCCATAAAGCGAACGCTGATGTATTCACGCAAGCAGGCACGTACGCTCCGACGCTCGGTGTACTTGGAGCCGTCATCGGGCTCGTCGCCGCACTAAAAGACTTATCCGATATTGATAAACTCGGCTACGCCATCTCCGCCGCCTTTGTCGCGACGCTGTTCGGGATTTTCAGTGGATATGTTCTTTGGTTCCCGTTTGCCAACAAGTTGAAGCAGTATTCGAAAAGTGAGGTCGTCGTCAAGGAAATGATGATCGAAGGAATTTTGTCGATTCAAGGCGGAGAGTCACCAAAGACGTTAGAAGATAAGTTGGCCGTGTATTTGTCTCCAAAGGAGCGAGCGAACTATGAAGCGCAAAAAGAAGCATGATCATGAAGAACACATCCCGGAAGGCTGGCTCATCCCTTACGCCGACCTGCTGACGTTACTTCTCGCTTTGTTTATCGTGTTGTTCGCCTCAAGTAACGTCGACCAGACGAAGCTCAATAAGATGTCTCAATCGTTCAATCAGGTGTTCTCAGGAGGCACGAGTGTTTTCCAAGCCTCAACGGCGTCAAACAGTGACATTAGCCGAACGGACAAGACAGATACGACCGCCAATCCGCGGACGTATGAGCTGGCCAAACTCGACGAGTTAAAAGAAGAAGTGAATCAGTACATTAAGAAAAATGGATTAGAAGACGAAATCGAGGCGACCATCAATTCAAGTGGGCTCGTCCTGACGATCCAAGACCGGGCTTTGTTCAGCATGGGGGAAGCGACACTCGACGCTGACGCCCGCACGGTCGCCCAGTCAATCAGCGGCATTCTCGAACAAGCCGGGAATCGAGAAATCGTTGTGTCCGGTCATACCGATAACGTGCCGATCAATACGGCTCGTTTCCCGTCGAACTGGGAACTCAGTTCAGCCCGAGCGACTGCGTTCATGCGAGGTCTGTTAACGAATGAGTCGCTCAATCCGAATCAGTTCACGCTCGCAAGCTACGGGGAATATAAGCCGATTGCGACGAACGAAACGGACGCCGGCCGTTCTAAAAATCGCCGTGTCGAAGTATTGATCAAGCCGCTCGTCGACTTATCAGAAGGTTCACCAAAAATGATCGAAACGCTTGTCTTACCATGACGAAAAGCCCACTCTGCGACAGAGGAGGGCACTGAAAAACTTCAAATGATTTTAAGCAGATGAGCGTCGTCCCGGATGGGATGACGCTCATCTGCTTTCATTGCCCTTCGAGCCGCCCTGTCCGGCACGCCGCTTTCCTGGGGGCGGTCAGCGAGCCGCATCGCGACGATGTCGCTGCTGGGTCTCGCCTTGCCCGCTGTTCCCCCGGGAGTCGGCGTGCCCTCGGGGCGACGCTGT